>JBJDYD010000024.1:0-16548 GCA_051867015.1 Faecousia sp.
TTTCCTCCAATAGTTTCCTTTTGGTAACTACAGCACAATATTGTGCTTACTTTACGAATTGGCTCTACGGCGTTAGTATAATCTCAGCGAAAGGAAAAAGCAACCTTTCCGAAAACAAAATACATTCCGGAGGTAATTACCATGAAAAAAGTCGTTGCATTCTTGCAGGAAAACCCCGTTCAGTATCTCGCCACGGTCGGCCGTGACGGAAAAGCCAAGTGCCGTCCCTTTATGTTCTGCTTTGAGCAGGACGGCAAGCTCTGGTTCTGCACCAACAAGACCAAGGATGTCTACCGGGATATGCAGGTCAATCCCTATGTGGAGGTGTCCGTCTCCAGCCCCGACTACGCTTGGGTTCGGCTGCACGGCAAGGCGGTGTTTGAGAACAACATGGCGGTCAAGGAAGGCTGCATGAACAATCCGATTGTCAAGGGTCAGTACCAAACCGCCGACAATCCCATTTTTGAGGTATTCTATCTTGAAGATCCTCACGGCGTGATTGCCGACTTTTCCGGCAATCCTCCCTACGAGTTCTGAGAAGAACGGAAACACTGATGCTGCGGAATCCGGCAGCCGACGGTATAGAGCCATTGTGAAACGGGGGTAATGCCATGATTCAGGAAGAACGAAGAAGATATTTAATTGAGGAATTGTTTCGGGAGGGTTCTTTTTGCCGCCGGGAGATTCCGGCAGATGCCGACCGTCAAAAAATCCTGCTGCGCTCCCTAATGAATGTGCGCCATCCGGCAGCCATCAGCCGGAGATTTCTGGAAGTGCAGGACGCTTACCTGCAAGAGGAACTGGCAGCAAAGAGGATTACGAAGCTATCCGAACTCTTCCCGGTGCAGGATGGAATCTATCTCCGGCGGGGAGATATCACCACACTGGAATGTGGGGCTATCGTCAATGCAGCCAACAGCGGCATGACCGGCTGCTACCAACCCTGCCACAACTGTATTGATAACTGCATCCACACCTTTGCCGGTGTGCAGCTCCGTTTGAAGTGCGCGGAGATCATGGAACGGCAGGGCTATGAGGAACCTACCGGACAGGCGAAAATCACCCCCGCCTACAATCTTCCCTGTGAGTATGTGATTCACACGGTAGGCCCCATCGTGCGGGGAGAATTGACCCTGCAGCACTGTGAGCTTTTGCAGTCCTGCTATCGTTCCTGTCTGGAACTGGCAGACGAGAACGGCGTGGATAGTATTGCGTTCTGCTGCATTTCCACCGGTGTATTTATGTTCCCCAATGACAAAGCGGCGGAGATTGCCGTTAGCACGGTGCAGAAATACAAGGCAGAAACCGGCAGTAAGCTCGAGGTGATTTTTAATGTTTTCAAAGAACAGGACGAAAGAATATACCGAAAGCTGCTCTGTGCAGATTGAACGGCTGAAACAGGCATTGGAAACGGCGGATGCAATTCTGATCGGTGCCGGTGCGGGACTGTCTGCCTCCGCAGGACTGACTTATAGCGGAGAACGTTTTGAACGGTACTTTTCGGACTTCCATCAGAAATATGGGATCACAGATATGTATTCCGGCGGCTTTTATCCCTTTAACACATTGGAAGAATACTGGGCGTGGTGGAGCCGCCATGTTTTCTATAATCGCTATATGGAGGCGCCTATTCCGGTCTATCGGGAGCTGCTGACCTTGGTAAAGGACAGAGACTATTTTGTGTTGACCACGAATGTAGATCATCAATTCCGGCATGCGGGTTTTGCTAAGCAGCGGCTGTTTTATACGCAAGGCGATTACGGTCTGTGGCAATGCTCCAAAGCCTGCCATAACAAGACCTATGATAACGAGGATACCGTTCGACAGATGGTCGCCCGACAACGAGATATGAAAATTCCGTCAGCGCTGATTCCCCGGTGCCCTGTATGCGGCGCACCCATGACCATGAACCTCCGGTGTGATGCTACCTTTGTTCAAGACGAGGGCTGGTATGCTGCCCAAAGCAGGTATGCAGCGTTTGTACGGCAACACAAGCATGGGAAGGTTCTGTATTTGGAGCTGGGCGTAGGAAACAATACTCCCGTTATTATCAAATATCCGTTTTGGAAAGAAACGCTGGAAAATCCGGACGCGATCTATGCCTGTGTGAACCTCGGACAGGCATACGCGCCAAAGGAAATCGCAGCGCGTTCCGTCTGTTTGAATGGGGATATCGGAAATATTCTTTCAGAGCTTCTTTTGAAGCATAAGCACCATGATGATCAAAAGAAATAGAAGAGACGACTATTGGGGTAAGCCGAAACTGCGGAGAATTGTCGTAAGCGACAATTCTCCGCAGTTATTATATGACTTTTTTTGCAGCAGATTAATCTGAAAGAATCTTTGCTCGGAAATCGGAAATATTCTGGTCGAACTTCTTCTGCGCAGCCTTTAGCTGGTCGACAATCTCATTGGCGGACAAGCCAATCACGTCTCGTGCCGCGGGAATTGTGTTCTGGCATTCATTACTATCACCGAAGCGGACACCCTCAAGCAAATGCGGAAAATCCTCCTCCGGTATTGCAATAAATCCGTATTTATCCGCGTGGATCAGCATACCGGGCTTTACCGTCGCGCCGAAAACTTCAAGATCCTTACCAAAGGACACCGGGCAGGAATATGTGTGAGAAACGCCAAGGCGTCTTGCCATCATCTTAAAGCCGCCGTAAGCGCCTTCATCTACGTCGCGGACAAAGCCGTCGTCAATGCAGCCGACGCAGCCGAGCGCACGGTACGCGTTGCCCGTAACCTCACCAAAGATTGAGCCAACCATATTCGGCGCATCCAGGTCTTTGGCGACAATGATCTTGGGACCCGGGATGCTCGCAAGGTACTCATACAACTTCATATAGGCATCCGGATGCGCCGCTTTGTACGCAGCGTCCGCACAGCGATACTCCACCGTAACGGCATAGCCGACCATTGCGCCCATCTGCGGTGCATAATCCGTGATCGCATCGTGACTCATAACGCATTCAGTACGATCCTTTTTCGTTGCAAGCTCCCAACCGTTATAGATTGTGGGGGTGTTCCATCTTCTCAACTCAAGCAAATCTGCATCCGATAATCTGGCCATGTTTCGTCCTCCTTCATTCCAGTACCTGCGGGTTTACAAGGTTATGCGGGCGGTTTCCAGCCAGCACGGCAAGCGAGCCGTCCATCGCTTCCTCTGCCATCCCGCGCCGTGCCTCGTAAACATTGCTTCCAATGTGCGGCGAGAGGACGATGTTATCCAGCTTCGTGATTGCTTCGTCGATCATCGGCTCATTTTCATAGACATCAGTAGCTGCGCCACGAATGACGTGGTTTTTACATGCCTCTACGAGGTCATGCTCGTTCATGATCGGACCTCTTGCCACATTCACAAAATAGGCAGTTTTTTTCATTTTTGCGAAGACATCCTTATTGATGATATGGTGGTTCTCCGGCGTATACGGCATATGACAGCTCACAACATCCGCGGTTTCTATGACCTCGTCAAAGCTGCAATAACGTGCACCGATTTCCTGCTCGAGCATTTCCTGACGGAAGGGATCATAATAGATCACATTCATACCAAGACCGTGCGCCTTCTTTGCAACCTCTCTGCCAATTCTTCCACAGCCAAGGATGCCGATTGTCTTGCCATAGAGCATCACATCGCGATCGAAGAAACAGATAGATGCCGTCCTGCGCGTCTGGCGAACCTCGCGATCGTACAGCAGAACGCCGCGCATAGTCGCCATAATCAACGCGATGGTATACTCAGCAGTAGGCTGGCAAACGGCACGCGGTGTGTTGATCACCGCAATCTTCTTTTCTGTGCAGTAAGCTGCGTCGATGTTGTCATAGCCGACGCCAAGATTGCAGACGACCTTAATGCTCTTTGCGTGATCAATAAGCTCCTTTTGGAATTTGAATGCCGAGATCGTAAACAACACGTCATAGTCATTGATCATGGCCTTGACCTCTTCCTGCGTGAAGTTCCCTTTTTCGCGGCTGGGGACCATAACCTCATCGAATTTCTCTCGGTACGGCCCAATAATATCCTCGGGAATCCAACCAGTTGCCAACAGTTTTGCCATTGTATGACTTCCTCCTTCTTAAATCAGTCCAAGATTTCCGCCAAAACACTCACCTGTGCGCTGTCCACGCAAGCGTAGCGTACCGGCAGGCAAAAGACACGTCCGATTTTCCCGTTTTCAAGACCCTCGAGGTTTGCGTCCTCGATGATTGTGCAGAAATGGTCGCTCCATTCGCCCAGCAGCCATTTGTGGGCCTTGTTTCCGTCGTCCTGCTGCGTATAGGATGTCAGAGAAATAATATCCATCATAACACCCTTTACATTCGGGAAACATTTATTGATATACTCCGCAGCTTCGGCACTGACACCGGGCGCCTTCCCGCCATAGATCTCCTTCTCCGTCTCGTGGTACTTGGAAAAGCCCGTCCGCAGCATCAGAAGATCGCACTTTGCAATCTGCTCTGCATACGGCTCCAGCGCGGAACGCGGGATCAGCTCGTTGAATTCCTTGATCTCGATCTCAACAATATACGGGTGCTCGTAGACGAATCTGTCCATCGGCAAGTCTGCAATCTTCAGTCCGGCGTCGTAATGATGGTTCGGTGCATCCATATGGGTTCCCAAATGATTTGGAACCTCAATATTCCATTCATTCTGAGGCCAGCCTTCTGTGACGTGTCGCGTCTGCGTAAATTTTGCACGCACCGCGCCGGGACAGCAGGCAGAATCCGGCTCTAACCGATAGGATAAGAATTGATAATGCATACGCAGTCCTCCTGTTTTGTTATAAAGTAAAAGCCGAAGATTTTCCGTTGTTCGTATCAAATGGAACGCCGTCTGTTTTGCAGGCAGTCGTAACCGACGGCAAGTGCCAAAATCACGCCTTGGATGATATACTGGACATATGTGTCAACATTCAGCAGGATCAAGCCATTTTTCAGAGCGCCGATGATTAAAACACCTGCCACGACATTGTAGATCTTGCCGCGGCCACCGTTCACCGATACACCGCCCAGCACGATTGCTGTCAGCACGTCCATCTCGAAACCGCTGCCGGCGGATGGGGTGCCGGAATTTACGCGGGAGAGCATCACGATGCCGGCGATTCCGGCGAAGAAGCCGGAGAGCGTATATGCCAACACCTTAACGAATGTGACATTGATACCGGATAGTCTGGAAGCTTCCTCATTTCCGCCAACAGCATAGAAATATCTGCCAAAGTACGTCTTGCTGAGCATAAAAGCTCCAATCAGTAGACACACTGCCATAATGATGACGGGGATCGGTATCTTCCATACATAACCCTGTCCGACAACCGTAAAACCTTGCGGAAATCCGTAGATAGGCAGGCCCTTGCACAGCAGGTAGGCACTGCCGGTGAGGACCATCTGCATTGCGTAGGTCATAATCAGCGGCGGAATGTTGACCTTTGCGATCAGGATACCATTGATCGCACCAACTACTGAGGAAAGCAGTACGCAGAGTACTGCCGCAAGAACCGGCGACATTCCCATGTTGACCATCATGTAGGCACAGCCGACGTTTACCATGGAAATAATCGCGCCAACAGAGAGGTCAATGCCGGCCAGCAGGATTGGCAGCATCATACCGACAGCGGTGATGCCAAGAATAGACACCTGTCGCAGTATCGTGATAATATTATTGCCACCAATGAAAGTCGGCTCCAAAGACGCAAAAATGATGATCAGCACAACCAGGACAAGGTAGATCGCCATTGTCCGAAAATACTTTGAAATTTTACGCTGGCCCTGTTCTTTCTTCATAATTCTATCTCCTTATGTTCCTTTGAAGCGTACTGCATAATCCGCTCCTGGGAGAACTCCTCTTTTTTAAGCTCACCAGCAATATGATGTTCCGCTAAAACGACGATCCGGTCGGACATTCCGATCAGTTCTGCCATTTCGGAGGAGATCATAATGATTGTCTTGCCATTGCTGATTAGATCGCCCATGATCTTATAGATCTCATACTTCGCGCCGACATCGATCCCTCGTGTCGGCTCGTCAAGAATGATCAGATCCGGGAGTGTAGCCAGCCATTTTGCCAGCACGACCTTCTGCTGGTTACCGCCACTGAGAAGCTTGACAAGCTGCTCATACCCTGCGCATTTGATGTGCAGCATATCGCCGTACTGCAGGCTGACCGCATTTTCCTTATTTCGATTGATCACGCTCGCGCGGGAAATATTCCGGAAGTTTGCCATCGAGATATTCTCGCGGATGGACAGTTCGATATGTACGCCATGCTGCTTCCGGTCCTCCGGCACCAGCGCAATGCCGTTGCTGATTGCGTGAAGCGGGTTTTTCGGAACAAATCTCTTGTGCTTATAGTAGATTTCTCCACTTTTGATCGGCTTGACACCGAAGAGCAGATGCGAAAGCTCGGTGCGCCCTGCTCCGACCAGACCTGCTAAGCCGAGGATCTCACCTTTTTTGACTTCTAAGCTAATATCCTGCAGACCGTTGCCGCAGAGGTTTTTAAGCTCCAAGATTGTTTCATCTGTGTACCGGGGCGTTCTGGGCGGGAATGTGTTAGTCAGCTCGCGGCCGACCATGAGTTGGATCAACTCATCCTGATTTGTGTCTTTGGTGTATAGGGTTTTGATCTTTTGGCCGTCACGGAGAATGGTTACACGATCAGACAATGCAAAAATCTCCTCCAGCCTATGGGAAATATATATGATCGTAACGCCATTGTCCCGCAGCACGTGCACAAGCTCAAACATCTTGTCCACTTCGGCATTGGTAAGCGGCGCAGACGGTTCATCCATAATCAGAATTTTTGCGTTCATGGAAACCGCTTTTGCGATCTCAACGATTTGCTGGTAGCCTACGCTCAGGTTTTTTACAAGGGCTTTCGGGTCAATGCTTACGTGGAGCTTCTCAAAGATCTCCACAGTGCGCCGGTTCATCTCCTCGTAATTCACAAGGATTCCCTTTCGGATCGGGTGCCCGAGGAATACATTTTCGGCGACTGTCATTTCATTTACCAGATTGAATTCCTGATAAATCACACCGATTCCGTTTTCCTCTGAGAGGGCAGGCGTCAATTTATCAAAGGCTTTCCCGCTGATGATGATTTTTCCGGAATCCGGTATATAGGCACCGGCGCAGGTCTTGATCAGAGTTGACTTTCCTGCTCCGTTTTCACCTACGATCGCGTGAATCTCGCCCTTTTCTACATCGAGAGATACATCAGCCAGAGCTTTGATGCCGCCAAAGGACTTCACAATATTGTGGAACTCAAGAATTTTTTCAGGCATAAAATCCCTCTTTCTTTGGTGTTCGCAAGGATGGAGACAGCTCCATCCTTGCGATTCCGGTCACGCAGGTTTGTTAATTACTCAGCAGTGTAATAGTCTTTTGCATTTGTTTCGTCGATGACGAGCACATTTGTGTACAGGTAATGGTCAATTGCTTCGCCTTTCATCAGCTTGTCGCAAGCATCCAGAATGACTTTCGCCTTATCTTCCGGAACGTCGAGCTGAACAGACATCTTGCAGGGCTCGCCGGCAATGATCTTGGAGAGGAACTCCTGCGTTCCGTCTGCCGAGAAGATACCACATTCGCTGCCGCTCAGTCCGGCGGCCTTCATCGCTTCGTTCGCTCCCATTGCGCCGCCGTCACCGACGGAGCAGACAACTCTGGTGTTCGGATGCGCCTGAAGCACGGATTCCATCGCGGCCATACCGCCGGAGGGAGAGCCTTCGTGCGAAACACGGGCAACAATCGTGGACTCCGGAACAAGCTCGGTCAGCGCGTCGACAATGCCGTCGGCTCTCTTGATGACTTCCGTACCGGCTTCGGGATAGTCCAGAACACAGATTTCAGTTTTGCCGTCATAGTTCGCCTGAATCCACTTTGCTGCCTGCTCACCGATGCTGTAGCCAACCTCATAGTTACTGACGAGCAGACAAACATCCGCTGCATCCGTGTCAATGTCCCAGGAGATTACCTTGATGCCCTTGTCCATCGCCTGTTTCATAACGCCCTCAAGTGCCGCCTGATCAGTCGGGTTGACGACGATAACATCGACGCCCTTTGAAATGAAGTTCTCAAGCTGAGAGATCTGCGTCTCAGCAGTCGAATTGCAGTCCAGAAGCGTGCAATCCCAACCTTTTGCCTTGCACTGCTCTTGAATTTCCGTGCATGTCTGTGCCCAAATTGCATTTTCAAGCGTCATAACACTGACGCCGATGGAGATTTTGCCATCCTCTTTTTCGGTTTCTTCGGATTTGCTGCATGCGCTGAAGCACGCCAGAATGAGTGTCAATGCGAGGAGAATTGCTACTAATTTTTTCATGGTGATTCTTCCTTTCTGTTTTCCTTTATGTTGACAGTTTTTCGCTGGGGTGCAAGAGTTTAACAATTACTTATCGTCGCCGAGGAAATCATGGATTCCCTCCAGCATATACAGCGCTGCACAGGCGCCCTGATCAGCGACTCCGACAGAGGCTGCACGATGCACGGCAGCTTTTCCGTACTTTGCCTCCATTGTCTTTGTTGCCTCAACACCGGTGCTTCCGCCGCTCACTGCAGCCTGCGCGGCAGCAGACAAAGAGAGAAGCGGATTGGCCTTAAGTGCCTCCTCAACGGCATCAGCTGCCGCTGCCGTACAGTCAAGGACTGTTTTTTCACCGCGCACGCACTTCCCGCGCTTTGAGATTCCATCACTGAATGCCTGTAGGAAAGTCAGATAAGCTTTCGCATCAATGTTTGTCGCGCCGGTCAGCGCCTTTCCCGCGCTCATGATTCCGGATGCCATCAGAGTGCCCATCGTTGACGGAGCCACTGAAGCCATGTGCATACCGGCCTTCATAAGCTTCCTGCCCAGATCCGGCTCGTCCGTCCGGCGCAGAAACTCCGGTATCGCCGCAAAGCCGCGGCGCATGGTAAGTCCGAGATCTCCATCGCCCATCTTTGCGTCCATTTCGCAAAGCTCCTCTGCATGGTCCGCCATTTTTACAGCGACCCGATCAAACAGCTCCGGCAATGTATGCGCATCCAAGACTTGCATGATTTGTTCCTCCTCATACTATTTCTATTTCGCAACGCATCGGTTCTTCTCGAATGCTGCCATGAAGCGATCAGACCTGCGAGTAAAACGGAGTGTGCACCGGATAGTCGATCAGCTCCTTCAGCTCATCATCCAGTTTGCAAATGGAGATCGATGCGCCCATCATCTCCATCGAAGTTGCGAACTCGCCGACAAAACTTCTGTAGACCTTGATTTTTTTCTCGCTAAGTTGCCGGATCACATCGCCGCAGAGAATATACAGCTCCTCGACAGATGTGCCGCCCAGCCCGTTGATTAGGAGCGCGACCTCGCTGCCCTCGGCAAGAGGCATATCGGTCAGAAGCGTTTTGAGCGATTCCTCCGCAATTTCGGCGGAGGTCATGAGGGGACCGTTCCAGATTCCCGGCTCGCCGTGGATGCCCATGCCCATCGCCATTTCTCCATCCTTCAGAGTGAAGTTCGGATGACCGACCTCAGGAATCACGCAAGGTGTCAGTGCGAAGCCGACTGTCCGTGTAGCATCCTTTGCCTTCTGTCCGGCAGCGACCACCTCATCCAGCGTACCCATCTGCGCTGCCTTGGCTCCGGCAGCTTTATACAGGAAGAAGATGCCGGCAACTCCGCGCCGGACCTCCGGAGCGCCGGAATTTACATCATCAGCACCGATCAGGAGCTTTGTTTCAATGCCTTCCATATCGCAGAACTCGGATGCCATTTCAAAATTCATCGTGTCGCCGGTATAGTTTCCGAACAGATACAGCACGCCGGCGCCGGCCTCAACCTCCTTAGTGACCTCGAAGATCTGTTCGGCAGACGGTGATTGAAATACACTGCCGACCGCACAGCCATCAAGCATACCCTCGCCAACATAGCCAAGGAAGAGCGGTAGATGACCCGTACCGCCACCGGTCACAATGGCAACCTTTCCCTCTTTCTTCTTCGCCGTGCAATAGCAGCGAAGACAGTTACCGGCATACTTTACTTTGTCCGCATTGGCTGCATAGATACCGCGCAGCATATCGTCGGTGTAATCTGCCGGTGCATTTAGGATTTTCTTCATAGCTTCCCTCCATAAAAGATTTTAGTTTTCTGTGAACAGTATCAATGCGATATATGTCAAATCATCTTTCCCGGTGTTCACGATCTCATGTCCCTGTCCGGGAAAAACAATGTTGCAGTCGCCGGCATGAACCTCCGTCTTAATGCCGTGTTCATCCGTAACCACCCCACTACCGGAGAGGAAATAGCAGACCTCCATATCTTTTGTATGAACATGATACCCAACAGAATGACCCCGGGCAAGCGTTCCCTTTGCAAACAGGCGCCCTTTGCCGTGCATTTCGTCCGGCTCAAGGATGTTTTCAACAAGGAAGCGCCCTTCCCCGCCCATCATCTGTTCGCGTACATCCAATCGGTAAGAGCCGTTCTTTCGAATCATACCTCCGCCTCCCGTGATCTGCCGTAGGGTGTGATCAGCAGCATTTTGCCGGGCTTTCCTGCAAACAGCGCGGAAAACGCCTGCTCATAGTCCGCCATGTCGTACACGCCGCCGATAACATCGTCGAAATCGACCAGTGGGCTTTTTAACAGTTCCTCGCATTGATACCATGTCTCGTACATCAGCCGGCCGGTCACGCCGTTCATCTGCGCCTCACGATAGATGACTGCGTTAGTCAGATCCAGCGAGAGCTTCTTGTTGGGCAGCCCCGCAAAGGTAAATCTGCCGCCCTTACGGAGACCGTCAAAGGCTTGCTCAATCAGACCGACGTTTCCGGTGTAATCCACAATCACATCCGCGCCCCTGCCGTCCGTCCATGCCGCAATTGCGTCAAGCAGGTTTTCCTTCTGCGTATTGACGGTGACGGAAGCCCCCATCTTTTTGGCCAGGGCTAACTTGTCGTCAAAAATATCGACCGCCATGACGCCGGAAGCTCCGCCACAGTAAGCCGCGGCAACGGCCATTACGCCGATTGGTCCGCAACCCAGCACGACGACCTTCTGCATTGTGACCGTGCCGGAATAAACGCCGTGTACTGCCACTCCCATCGGTTCGAGCATAGCCGCCTGCCGGTAGCTGAGCTTATCAGAAATCTTCCACGCACACTCCTGCGGAATCAAAGCATAATCCGCAAAGCAGCCCGGTACATGTACGCCGATGATCTTCATGTCCTGACAATTGTGCTGATTCCCGGTTCGACACTGGTAGCAGCGGCCGCAGGGAATATGCGTTTCTGCAGCAACGCGATCACCGACCGCGAACTTGGAAACATTTTTTCCAACGGCGACGATGTCGCCGGAGAACTCATGCCCAAACACCATCGGCACCGGAATTCTCGCCTGTGCCCACTCGTTCCATTTATAAATATGCTGGTCTGTTCCGCAGATCGCGGCAGCACAGACCCGAATCAGCAGATCTCCATCGCCGACCTGCGGCACCGGCAGATCCTCTCGATACACGGCTCCTGCCGCCGCTTCCGCTTTGATGATGCCCCTCATGAATTGCTCCATTTTGTACCCTCCGTTTCAGTAATAGCTTGCATTAGTTTTGTAATCACTTCCCGCGTTCCAAAACCGCCGGATTTGGAGATCAGTGGAACGATCCCTCCCTGTTTGTCAAACGCAAGGGCCAGCGGAATGCCCGGTTCAATTTCGTATTGCGGAATCAAGCCGTCCTGAAACAGCTCGGCAGTGATTGCAAGGAGCGTATCGCCGCCAAACACCGCCAGCGCAACCGGCTGCTTTGGATCGTAAAGAGCGGCAACAAGTGCAGCAATCTGTCGGCTAATCGTATTGACCGCAGCCAGTGGTACCGTCTGCCTACCTCCTGCGGTTTCCAGCAAAACCGTTCTGTTTTGCTGCAGATTATTTCTTACCTCAGAAAGCCAAAGCTTGCCTTCCCGGCTGCTGATAAAGCCGTCTCTTAATTCATGCTCCGCCCGCAACGCATAGTAGGGCAGCCCCAATTGCCGACCGTAAGCCATTTGCTCCTTAGCAACCGGATGCAGGCTCCCGGACACGACCAATAACGGCATTCTCGGAATTGCCTCTTTTCTGCCGTGCCCGTTCGGATACAGGCAGTGCGCCAGCGCTGCTGCCATACCCGCGCAGCCTCCCATAATGATCGGAGAGGAGCGTCTGAGAATCTGCCGGCAGCGGCATGCGATCTGCTCGTCGTCTGAGGCATCTAAAATGAGAATGCCGCTGTCATTCGGAATCTCCATTTGCTCAGAGACTTCGATGATAGGGAGCTTCGTCTGCCTGCTCAGGACAGCCCGCACATTCGACTCGTCAACCGGGTCAAACGGATCGTGCCGGTACGCTGTATCGGCAATCGGAACACCCTCCCATAGCTGAACACCACCAACGGTTGTTCTGCCGCCGCTGGGATACGCAGGCATTAGATAGAGCTGCCGACTCGAAGTATTCAACAATACTGCTTCCAACTCGCTTCCGGGATTACCCCTCAGTGCGGAATCGATCTTCTTGAAAATCATTCCGACGTTCTGCTTTCGCCCTTCTTCCACCAAACTGCGTACGCATGCCGCTGCCTCCGCCGCAGAAAGATGGCGGCTCGCACTGTTGACGGCGAGAATTTCAGTGTTCTCCGCAAGTGCGTCCCAGGAAAACTGCGGTCGGAGCTGCACCACGGTCGCAGCGCCCTTTGTTGCAAAATAATAGGAGGAGTCCAGCGCACCGGTGGAATCGTCTGCAATCAATAAAAGCTTTATCATTACTTTTCCTTTGATTTCATAAGATAAAGGTTGTTCGCCATTATCTCCGCTGCCTCAATTGCTTCGAGCATGCTTTGCTCGTTTGCACGCCCCTCTCCGGCTTTTCCGTACGCCGTGCCGTGATCGACCGAGGTTCGAATGATCGGAAGTCCAATCGTGCAGTTAATCCCGCTCATTGAGGCGTAAGTGTTGGTTTTGGTATCGAGTTGGAAGCCCATCAGCTTGATGGGAATATGTCCCTGATCGTGGTACATTGCAACGACAATGTCAAACATTCCACCAAGTGCCTTGCAGAACACTGTATCGGGCGGCACCGGCCCGGTAACATCGAAGCCGAATGCCTTCGCTTCCTCAATAGCAGGCTCAATCGCCTGCGCCTCCTGATCTCCGAAAAGCCCGTTTTCGGAGCAGTGCGCGTTAAATCCGGCAACTGCGATTCTCGGATGTTCGTATCCAAGAAGCTGCATGCCTTCTTGAGCAAGTTTAATGACCGTCAAAACGCGTTCCTTTGTTATTCGTCTGCACGCCTCCTCCATAGAAACATGGGTTGTGGCGTGGATTACCTTCAGACGGTTACTCGAAAGCAGCATAGCGTAGTCTTTGGTCCCCGTGTAATCGGCGAAGATTTCCGTGTGCCCGGAATAGTTGTGCCCTGCCATATGGATCGCCTCTTTGCTGATCGGGCCTGTCACGACCGCCGGAGTCTTTCCTGCCATTGCATCCCGAATGGCACGAACAATGTACCGGAAGGAGGCTTCTCCGGTTTTTGACTGATTCTTTTTGTACTCCCAGCTACCTTCCTCCAGCAAATGGAAGTCAATCAGATCAATTGTGCCATAAACACCCAGAGCCTGCTCGCAATTTTCAATTACATTCACCTTCAGTTCTGTCCGCCCTGTAAAGCGAATCGCATCCTCAATCGCAGCTCTATCGCCGTAAACTACAGGAATCGCTTGTTCATAAACCGACCGGTGAGCCAGTGCCTTTACTGTAATCTCGGCACCGATACCTGCTGCATCCCCCATTGTTATTGCTACAACCTGTTTCATTTTAATACAGCTCCGTTGTGTTATTTTCATTGTGTTTCCGTTTGATGGTTTTATTTTATCTTGGTATATGGGCAGATTCAACAGATAAAAGAAAAAATACTGTGTCAATTTGGTACATTTTGTATTGACAGCATTTTCAATTTGTGCTATTCTAAAACCGAAAGAAAAACTATGTTTCAAATTGGAGCGTTTCGTATGGAAAAAGCCAAGATTCTTGCTATCGCGCCATACCATGATTTTCAGGCGATCACGCAGCAGATCGCCGCAGAATTTCCGGACATTGACCTTGATTCTTATGCAGGAAATCTGGATGTCGGTTTGGAATATATGCAAAGCCGCTCTCTCGAGGACTACGACGTTGTCATTTCCCGTGGCGGTACAGCACAGAAGCTTCGAGATTCCCTCAATATCATGGTTGTCGAAGCGGAAGTCTCGGCCTTCGATATGCTGCGCTGCATTAAAATGGCAGAGGCTACAAAAAAGCCCTTTGCCGTGGTCGGCTACGCAAATATCGTTGAAACGGCGCGGACTATCGTGCAAATTCTGAATCTGTCGCAGGTTGCCATCCGCGAGGTCACGCAGCAGACTGTTGTACCGTGTCTACGTGAGCTTGCAGCGCAAAACATCCAGCTCGTAATCGGAGATGTGGTCACAACGGAAGCTGCTGTCGCAATGGATCTGCAAAGCATTCTTGTTACCTCCTCGGCAGACAGTATCCGCAAAGCGCTGCAAGCGGCAGTTTCTCTGTCCCATACCGCAAGGAGAAAAAAGGAGAAACAGATGATGCATCTTGCGGCGATTGACCTGTGTCCGCACGGAATCCTGATTTTTGATGAACGGTTCCGTCTTCTTCGTTCTAACAGTGCCTCGCTGCAATTAGATCTCGGTGTGATCAAGGCTGCTTTGCAGGAGGCAACTATACAGGAACGTGGAAATATGGATCTGCGCGTACTGCAGCGAGCCGGTGATAGTATGTATGATATTACCATTCGCTGCAAAATACAGAACGGGCACCCAGTGTACTATTGCTTTATCCAGGTAAATTACAAGCCACAGAAGTTCGTAGGTTCGATTCAAATTGAGAACACTACTACTCCGGTTGATCGTCCCTATTTTCTGTTCTCTGACAGCGCCTACATTCAGCCGGTTCATGAGCTACTGAATCACGCGCTGTGTTCTTCAAATTCCGTAATGATTTGGGGTGACATCGGCACAGAAAAGGCCTCAGTTGCACGCTATATCTACCGCAACGGTCTGCACGCATCGCGGCCTCTTATCTGCATTAACTGTCAAACTCTCACCCAAAAGCAATGGCATTCCTTTACTGATTCGCAGAGCTGTATGCTAAACGCAAGCGGTTTCACTGTTTTATTCGAAAACATCCAAGATCTCTCCGCCGAACTGCTGGGCTGTCTGTCCAATTATATTGAGGATACGCAGCTGCAAAAGCGTCACCAACTATTAACCACCTGCACAAGGAACCCGACGCAAATGGTGCTGGATCGCAAACTGCCACCGCTCCTTATGCGACAGCTCTCTCAGATTCAAATCCATATGCCATCACTTAACAGTCGAAAAGAGGATATTGAAGCCCTGGCTAGCGTTTATATCGCACAGTTGAACCGAACACTTGGGCTCGAGGTGATCGGCTTGGAACCGGAAGCGCTACAATTGATGAAGGATTTCTACTGGGCGCTCAATCTGGATCAGTTTCACAGTGTACTGTACCAGCTTGCAGTCAAAACACATGGATACTACATTTCTGCGGAAGATACCCGTCAGACGCTGGCAGAGCTTCGCCCAGAGCAAACTGCGGTGAGTGATCACGACTGGCTTGACTTGACGAAGCCTCTTGACGAAATCGAACATGATATTATCCTTCATGTGCTGCAGGAAGAGGATATGAACCAGTCCCGTGCAGCAAAACGCCTGAAAATCGGAAGAAGTACGCTCTGGAGAAAGCTCAACTAAGGGAATCTCCAAACCATTGGGGTGCCGATTCATGTGATCTGATCCTTTAGCGTAGCACTTTAAAAGAAAGAGTTCGCAGTTTCTTTTGGGGCATTATTCCGCAAAAATGGCGAAAGATTTGGTGAATTCATCGGAGGTGATAATCCATGAGGCATCCGGAAGATATGCACTACTGTCCGTTGCTGCAGCATGATGTGTTTTGGGGTGGCTGTGGAGGCTGCGTCGAAGTCCAGGAAGTGCGTGAGGATAGCATGGATATGTCGTTATTTCCTGACCCATTCGACATAAAAATCGCCAATGAAATCTGCGAAAAATGCAGATGGTGCTATGTAAAGGAGTGGGACTGATCTCAAAAAACCAACCGCTCAACTTTTGGCGTATGCCCCGGGCGGCAGTGATTTCCAACTCTACTCTGTTAAGTGATTACCTTGCCCGCGAGCAAATTTGATGATATAATGTCATATATCGCAAAGCGCGGGGGATGTTTATGGCCGTCAACTATGATAAACTTTGGTCCTTGCTTATTCAGAATGTGCCAGGCAGCTGGTATTACCACAAACACATTAGCGAAGATGCAGATCACGAATAAATTGGACTTCGATGGAATTCTAATTCTGAGTGCTTCTATCGTTCTTTGGGCAGGGGCTGGCGGGAGAATGGGGCGTTATGGGCAAAAATAAGGTCAAATAGACGCAAAAAACCTCGGAACCGTTGGGGTTCCGAGGTTCTTTTTGGCAGCGGGTGAAGGATTCGAACC
>JBJDYD010000025.1:0-3450 GCA_051867015.1 Faecousia sp.
ATCAGGGTGGCTTTCTGTGTCATTGCGAGGAGCGCAGCGACGTGGCAATCTATTTTATTTCTTGTACTTATACAGTGGTTCCTGTACCGGCGCGCCAGGGTCGTAGCGCCCTATGGAGTGGTGCGTTTTACGGTCGTAGGGCACGACGACTCGGCGTGCTGACCGCGTAAGCGGCAGACGGTATAGGGGAGCAAATTTGTGCGCATTCGGTAGTCCCTGCACCGGTTTATGACATGTAAAGTGCCTGAGAAGGTGAGCGGTGTTATTTTTGGTTGTAGCGTTCAATCGCAATGCGCAGGAGGTCGAGGGCGCGTTCGAGTTCGGCTTCGCAGCGGACATAGGCGATGCGGATCTCGCTTTCGCCTGCGCCATCGGTGGCGTAGAAGCCGCTGCCGGGGGCGAACATGACCGTCTCCTTGTTGTCCTCAAATTCGTTCAGCAGGTACATTTGGAATTTCTCCGCGCTGTCCACGGGCAGCTTTGCCATCGTGTAAAACGCGCCCTTCGGCTCGGTGGTGACAACGCCGGGGATTTCGCGGAGCTTGCGGTAGCAGACATCACGGCGGCGCTGGTATTCCTCGCGCGTCGCGTCAAAGTAGGACGGGTCAACACCGTAGAGCGCCGCTGCGCCGACCTGATCGAGGGTTGCAACGGACAGACGCGCCTGCGCAATCTTCGTCGCCGCCTCAATCAAGGCGCGGTTGCGGGAGAGCAGCGCGCCGATTCTCGCTCCGCAGGCGCTGAAGCGCTTGGAGACGGAGTCGATCAGAATGAGATTTTCCTTCAGATCGTCAAAGGCGGCTGCGGTGGTAAGCTTGCCGCCGTCATAGATGAACTCGCGGTAGACCTCGTCGCAGATGAAATAGAGGTCATGCTCCTTCGCGATATCCGCAAGCAGACGCAGCTCCTGCGCGGTCAGCACCGTGCCGGTGGGGTTGCCGGGGTTGGTGAGCAAAATGGCGCGGGTTCTCTCATTGATGAGCGGCTCGATCATGCCGCGCTCGGCGTAGCGGTAGCCCTCCTCGGGCTTGGTGTGCACGGGGCAGATTTTGCCGCCTGCCATGCGGATGAAGGTATGGTAATTCGGGTAGAACGGCTCGGGGACAATGACCTCGCAGCCCTCGTCGAGAATGCAGAGCATCGCCATCAGCAGCGCTTCGCTGCCGCCGGTGGTGATAAGAATATCCTCCTCGGAGAAATTGACGCCGAGACGGGAATAATATTTTTGCACCGCTTCGATCAGCATCGGAATGCCGGGGGAGGGGGCGTAAGCAAGAACGTCCTCGCGGTAATTCGCCAGCGCTTCAAAATAGGCGGGCGGAGTCTGAATGTCGGGCTGCCCGATGTTTAAATGATGGATGGTAATGCCTCGCTTCTGCGCCTCAACCGCGTAGGGATAGAACTTGCGGATGGGCGACAGCTCGCAGAGGTCGATTTTTTTTGATAGCTTCATAGTATTTCCCCTTGCCGTAAATCGGGTTTTATTTCTGTAATGTTGATGATAAGGTGCGTGTCAGTGTGATAAGAGCTTGAATGAGATCGCGCCCGCAGGGGGTGTGCCGCATCCGTAACGCTCCTTCGTTGCGAACGGCTGCGCAGACGACCCGGCGCGCCGGAGCAGGCACAACCCACCGCGCACAAGCTCGCCCTCCTTGTCATTGCGAGGAGCGCAGCGACGTGGCAATCTCGTGCAGGAACTACCGTCTGCGTTCAAGCCTGCTCCCCCGTACTGTCTGCCGCTTATGCGGACGGCACGCCGAGTCGGCGTGCCCTACGACCGGGGAACGCACCACGATTAACGAAACAGCCAATGTAGGGCGGGTGCTTATGCGCGGGAGAGGAGACGGTCGATGGCGTCGGTCTTTTCCCACGGGAGGTCGAGGTCGGTTCTGCCGAAGTGACCGTAGGCTGCCGTCTGCTGATAGATCGGGCGACGCAGGTCGAGCGCGGAGATGATCGCTGCGGGGCGCAGGTCAAAGCATTCGCGCACCAATTCCGCAAGACGCAGGTCGCTGACCTTGCCCGTGCCGTGGGTATCCACAAGGACGGAGACCGGATGCGCCACGCCGATGGCATAGGCAAGCTCAATCTGGCAGGACTTTGCAAGACCGGCAGCGACGATGTTCTTTGCTACATAACGAGCCATATACGCTGCGCTGCGGTCCACCTTTGTGGGGTCCTTGCCGGAGAAGCAGCCGCCGCCGTGGGAGGCGTAGCCGCCGTAGGTGTCCACGATGATCTTTCTGCCCGTCAAGCCCGTATCGCCGACCGGTCCGCCGATGACGAAACGACCTGTTGGGTTGACATAAAACTTGGTGTCCTTGTCGAGCAGCTGTTCGGGGAGGGTCGGGCGGATGATCTTTTCAACAACCTCGCGACGCAGGTCCTCAATGGCGATGTCCTCCGCGTGCTGCGTAGAGATGACAACATTGTCGATGCGCGCGACAGAGCCGTCCTCCGCATATTCCACGGAGACTTGACTCTTGCCGTCCGGACGGAGCCACGGGAGTCTGCCGCTCTTGCGCTCGTCGGCGAGGCGCTTGGTCAGCTTATGGGCAAAGGAGATCGGGGCGGGCATCAGCTCCGGCGTTTCATTGCAGGCGAAGCCGAACATCATGCCCTGATCGCCGGCGCCGAGGGTGTCCGCCTCGTCATAGGAGCTGTTGACGCCCATGGCGATATCGCCGGATTGCTCGTCGATGGCGGTCAAAACGGCGCAGTTATGCCCGTTGAAGCCAGCGGCGGCGGAGTCATAGCCGATGTTGCACAGGGTTTCGCGGACGACGTGGGGGATATCCACATAGCAGTCCGTGGAGATTTCGCCCATGACCATGACCATGCCGGTCGTGGCGACGCACTCGCAGGCGACGCGGGCGGTCTTGTCCTGCGCCAGGATGGCGTCCAATACGCCGTCGGAAATTTGGTCGCAGACCTTGTCGGGATGCCCTTCGGTAACGGATTCGGAGGTAAAGATTCTTTTTTGCATGTTCAGAGCTACCTTTCTTTGATGAATTATTCCATAGCCCTTTCGATACAAAAAATACCCTGCTTTTCGACAGGGTACGATACTGCGTCCTCATCTGTCGATTCTTCATCGCCGGAATTGGCACCTTGCGTCGCCGCAGGTTGTCGGGCTTCATCGGGCCGGTCCCTCCGCCACTCTCGATAAGGTTATGAAATTACTTTCTATAATAGCATATTTATTCGTGATGTCAAGAAAAAATTCGACAAAACGGAACGGAATGACATGCAATTCCCCTTGTGCGGTTAACGAAACAGCCGATGTAGGGCGGGGACATGTCTCCGCCGATGCAGGAACTGCCAACTGAGTACAAACTTGTTCATGCATACCGTCTGCCGCTTCGCGGTCTTAGTATGCTGTTAAATCTAAAACGTTATAAAGCAGCTTCATTGGCGGAACGTAGGGCACGCACCCGCAATACCCGCAAG
>JBJDYD010000026.1:0-16333 GCA_051867015.1 Faecousia sp.
CGAGTCGTCGTGCCCTACGGGCTGCCTACAGTTTTAAGCGTTACAGGCTACTACGAGAAATTTCGCAGTTCTCGCTGTAGGGGCGGATATTATCCGCCCGTGCAGGAACTTCCGGCTGCGTACCAAGTCTCTCCTTCGCACCGTCTGTCAAATCAGGTATTTCAAAATTCAAAATCCGTGCGGAGCACGCCACAGTCCTTCACCATTCACCCTTAACCCTTAGCCAAAACAATCTGCCTACAGGCGCGTCAGGGATGCCGCGAGCTACGGCTTCCCACAGACCGCCACCTATTCACTATTCACCATTCGTTATTCACTGTCCTAATCATAAACCGATCCGCGTGTCGAATACTCTCGGCATGCGGATCGGTCTTTGCTTTTTTCTCTGATTATGGTATAATGGGAAAAAAATCATCGGAGGGATGACAATTATGGAGAATTATGTTAACTTCGCAGTAGAAAAGGCGGTTGCGCTGCTGGGCATTGACAGTCCGACGGGCTACACGGGGGCGGCGGAGGAGTTTGTGCTGCGGGAATTCGCGGCACTGGGCTTCTCGGCAAAGCGGACGGTCAAGGGCGGCATTTTGATCGACCTCGGCGGCGCGGACGAAAATGACGCCCTCCTTTTGGAGGCGCACGCGGACACCCTCGGGGGCATGGTCGCGGAGATCAAGGGCAACGGTCGTCTGCGCATTGTCAACGTCGGCGGCATGAACGCCAACAACGCAGAGGCGGAAAACTGCCGCGTTGTGACGAAATTCAACGGCGTGTATGAGGGCACCCTGCAGCTCGTCAACGCTTCCCTGCATGTCAACGGCGACTATTCGTCCACGGAGCGCAAGTGGAACACGGTGGAGGTTGTTTTGGACGAGTGCGTGGAAAGCGCGGAGGATGTGAAAAAGCTCGGCATCTCGGTGGGGGATTTCGTCTGCTTCGAGCCGCGCACCCGTGTGACAAAGTCGGGCTACATCAAGAGCCGCTTTTTGGACGACAAGCTCTCCGTCGGCATTTTGCTGGGCTTTGCGAAGTTCCTGCACGACGAGAAGCTGACGCCTGCGCGCCGTGTCTACGCGCACATTACGGTCTATGAGGAGGTCGGGCACGGCGGCGCGGCATCCGTCCCGGCGGGTGTGACCGAGGCGATCTCCGTGGACATGGGCTGCGTCGGCGACGGGCTGCAATGCACCGAGCGGCAGGTCTCCATCTGCGCGAAGGACTCGGGCGGTCCCTACTCCTACGAGGTTGTGCGCAAGCTAATTGCTGCCGCGCAGAAGGAAAACGCGGATTACGCCGTGGACATCTATCCGCACTACGGCTCGGATGTGGAGGCGACCTTGAGCGCGGGACATGATCTGCGGCACGGGCTGATCGGCGCGGGTGTCTACGCCTCCCACGGCTACGAGCGCAGCCACAAGGACGGCGTATTGAACACCCTGCGTGTGCTGAAGGGCTACCTGTTCTGATGCGTGCGCGGTATCTGCTGTTTGCCGCCTTGGGGCTGTTCGCGCTGGGTGTGTTCGTTTGGCTGACGATCTACGGGTATCAATTTCTCGGCTTTCTGCTGTGCGGGGCGGGTGCGGTATGCGCGGTGTTCGGCGTGCTCGATCTGCTGCAAAAGCGCTTTCCGAAGACGGCGATATGGCTGCGGCGCGTATTCGCGGGGCTGATGGCGGTTTTTCTGCTGCTCAGCGTTGCCACGGGCATATGGCTCGGCGTCTCGCTGGGCGGCGCGGAGGAGCCCGGGACGGAATTTGTCGTCGTGCTCGGCGCGGGGGTGAACGGCACCGTGCCGAGTCAGGCGCTGCGGGAACGCTTGGAGGCGGCGCAGCGGTATATGGAGGAATATCCCGACGCGATTTTGATCCTCTCCGGCGGACAGGGCGACAACGAGAACCTCACCGAGGCAGAATGTATGTATCTATGGCTTACGGAGCGCGGCGCGGATCCGGAACGGCTGCGCAAGGAGGAATATGCCACGAATACAGAAGAGAATATTTCCTTTTCCCTCGACCTGATTGAGTCGGAATTCGGCGCGCGTCCGGAGAAAATCGGCGTGATCTCAGCGGAGTATCATTTGCTGCGGGCAAGTCTGCTGGCAAAGGACGCCGGCGTGGAGACGGTTTGCTACCCGTCCCATACGCAAAACCGCCCGTTCTTCTGCCTTATGTTTGTGCGGGAGATTTTCGGGGTTTGGTATGCGTTGGTTTTGGGATAAACTTTATGGACTAAGGGCTAAGGACGAAGGGTGAATGACTGTGGTGCGCTTCGCGCGGATCTTGATTTTTAGACCGCGGACGCGTCCCCGACGACCGCGAAGCGGCAGGCAGTACGGACGAACAAATTTGTACATGGTCGGCAGTTCCTGCACCGGTTTGGACATATCCAAGCCCTACAGGAGTGCGACGGTTTTGGAGGTGCCTGCATGAGATTGCCGCGTCGCTGCGCTCCTCGCAATGACATAATTGGCTGCCTGTTTTGTCATTGCGAGACCGGTGCGCACACCGGTCGTGGCAATCTCCGGTTGTAAGTTTGTACGCGGTCGGTACTTCCTGCACGAGATTGCCGCGTCGCTGCGCTTCTCGCAATGACATAATTGGCTGCCCTTTTTGTCATTGCGAGACCAGTGCGCACACTGGTCGTGGCAATCTCCGGTTGTAAGTTTGTACGCGGTCGGTACTTCCTGCACGAGATTGCCGCGTCGCTGCGCTTCTCGCAATGACATAATTGGCTGCCCTTTTTGTCATTGCGAGACCAGTGCGCACACTGGTCGTGGCAATCTCCGGTTGTAAGTTTGTACGCGGTCGGTACTTCCTGCACAGGATTGCCGCGTCGCTGCGCTCCTCGCAATGACATAGAGGGGAGTTTGTACGAAGTCGGTAGTTCCTACACACGGCGGGGACATGTCCCCGCCCTACAGGTTTTTTGCAAAAAGCAGAGCCGGGTTCTTCGGCTCTGCTTTTTCTTTATTTTTCGCCGCGAAGCTCGATGATGCGGTCGCGGAGGACGGCGGCGTATTCGTATTCCATCATCTTCGCGGCGGCGCGCATTTCCTTTTCCAAGCGCGCAATCTCGCGCTCCCGTTCGACCTTGGTCATTTTTACGCCATCCTTACGCGTTGCCTCACCTTCGGACTGGGTGATCTCGATCAACTCGCGGACATCCTTCACAATCGTCTTCGGCACGATGCCGTGGGCTTTATTATAGGCATCCTGAATCGAGCGGCGGCGCTGTGTCTCGTCGATGGCGGCGCGCATGGCGGCGGTGATCTTATCGGCGTACATGATGACTCTGCCCTCCGCGTTGCGCGCGGCTCTGCCGATGGTCTGGATCAGGCTCGTCTCGCTGCGCAGGAAGCCCTCCTTATCCGCGTCCAAGATCGCCACGAGCGACACCTCGGGCAGATCCAAGCCCTCACGCAGGAGGTTGATACCCACCAGCACGTCGAATTTCGCCATGCGTAGGTCGCGCAGAATTTCCATACGTTCCAGCGCCGCGATATCCGAATGCATATAGCGCACGCGAATGCCAGCCTGCTGCAGGTAATTCGTCAGGTCCTCCGCCATGCGCTTGGTCAGCGTTGTGACGAGAACGCGCTCCTTCTTCTCGACCACGCGGTTACATTCGCCGATGAGGTCATCGACCTGTCCCTCAATGGGGCGGACGAAAATCTCCGGGTCGAGCAGACCCGTCGGGCGGATGACCTGCTCGGCAATCTGTCCCGCGCGGCTGCGCTCGAATTCGGCGGGTGTCGCGGAGACATAGACCGCTTGGTTGATCTTGGTCTGAAATTCGTCAAAGGTCAGGGGGCGGTTATCAAAGGCGCTCGGCAGACGGAAGCCGTAATCGACTAAGCTCTCCTTGCGGCTGCGGTCGCCGGCGTACATCGCGCGCACCTGCGGCAGGGTGACGTGGCTCTCGTCCACAAAGAGCAGGAAATCCTCCGGGAAATAGTCCAGCAGGGTCATCGGCGGTGTGCCGGGCGCTCTGCCGGAGATCACCCGGGAATAGTTCTCAATCCCGCTGCAAAAGCCGATCTCCTGCAGCATTTCAATGTCATACATCGTCCGCTGGCGGATGCGCTGCGCCTCCAAGAGCTTGTCATTCTCCTTGAACCACGCTTCGCGCTCCTCCATCTCCCGCTCGATCTCCACAATGGCGCGGTTGAGCTTTTCCTTTGACGCGACATAATGCGACGCGGGATAGATGGCGACATGGTTGACCACGCGCTCCGGAATACCCGTGACGGCGTTGATCTCGGAGATGCGGTCGATCTCGTCGCCGAAGAATTCCACACGGATGGCGCGTCCCGACCAATAGACGGGGTAGATTTCCACCGTATCGCCGCGCACGCGGAAGGTATTGCGGGAGAAGTCAATGTCGTTGCGCTCATAACGGATCTCGACGAGCTTTTTCATCAGCTCCTCGCGGTTTTTCTCCATGCCCGTGCGGAGGGAGATGACCATGTTTTTATAGTCAATCGGGTCGCCCAAGCCGTAGATGCACGAGACGGAGGCGACGACGATCACATCCCGCCGCTCAAACAGGGAGCTGGTGGCGCTGTGGCGCAGGCGTTCGATCTCGTCATTGACCGCAGAGTCCTTTTCGATATAGGTGTCCGTATGGGCAATATATGCCTCGGGCTGGTAGTAATCGTAATAGGAGATAAAGTATTCCACCGCGTTTTCGGGGAAAAACTCCCGGAATTCGCTGCAAAGCTGGGCGGCGAGGGTTTTATTATGGGCTAAAACGAGGGTCGGGCGGTTGATTTTTTCAATGACGGATGCCATGGTGAAGGTCTTGCCCGAACCGGTGACGCCGAGCAGAACCTGCTCCCGCAGACCGTTTTTGATGCCCTCGGTCAATTTCTCAATTGCCTCCGGCTGGTCGCCGGTGGCGGAATAGGGCGCATGAAGTTTGAAATCCATAGTTGCCTCCGTGGGAGTGGGATGTGGTTGTATTGGTAAGTGATATTGCGGGGCAGTGATATTTGCTGCGCAAGTGATATTGCTGCGCAGCGATATTTGCTTTGCAAGCCGGGCGGCGGCGAGGGGGTTTGTTGTCGGATGCATCGGCAGACGGTACGGGTGAATGGGTTTGTACGCAATGGGTGGTTCCTACACAAGATTGCCACGTCGCTGCGCTCCTCGCAATGACATGGTGGGAAAATTGGTACGTAGTCGGTGGTTCCTGCACCGGCGCGCCGGGGTCGTTAGCGCAGCCGTTCGCGACGAAGGAGCGTTACGGATGCGGCATACCCCTTGCGGGTGCGCGCCCTACGATGAAGGTGCATTCCATTGTCGTAGGGCACGACGACTCGGCGTGCCGTCCGGACGAAGAAAAAACGGTCTTGTGCGCACTTAACGGGCGGATACTATCCGCCCCTACGGCGTTGGCTGCGACATATCTCGTAGGGGCGGCTATCAGCCGCCCGGGGTATGAATGACCAAATCTGTGCGCAGGTGGTGCCTGCAACGGTTGGCTGACAGGCGACGCTACGGCGTCAGATGTTTGTTATGGCGGTGATTAGGAGTTGGGCGAAGGCGGGGCGGTTGACTTGCAGGACGACGAGGGCGTTTTTGATGCCGAATTTTTTGTCGCTGTAGAGGTCGGTTACCGTCTTGCCGAGGGTCAGCTCCGCTTGGGTTTCGACGAAGACGCCGGCTTCCTTTGCGGTGAACAGCTCCGGGTGCGCCAAATAGGCAATCGGGCAGGCGTCGTGGACGCACCAGCCCGCACTGCCGGCTGCCATGTTCTTTTTCATGATGTCCTGCACGGCGGCGTGGAAGAAGCGCGTGACGGGGGTATTCTTCTCTCCCACCGCGTCAATCTCCTCCGGCAAAAGCAGCGCCTGCTCTGTGACCTCCAAGCCGCACATGACAATCTGAATGCCGCTGCGGAACACCGCCTGCGCCGCTTCCGGGTCGGTATAGATATTATACTCCGCGCTTGGGATACAGTTGCCCCGTGTGGCGGAGCCGCCCATCATCACGATGCGGTGCAGCTTCTCCTTCAGGTCCGGGTGCTTTCCCAAGGCGATGGCGATGTTGGTCAGCGGTCCCAAGGTGACAAGCTCCAAGCTTCCCTCATACCGCTTCGCCGCCTCGTACAAGCCGTCCCACGCGGGAAGCTGCTCCGATTTTCTGCTCGGCTCGGGCAGGAAAGCGCCGCCTAAGCCGTCCTTGCCGTGGAACTCCGCGCCGTCGTGATACGCACGGAACAGCGGCTTTTCGGCGCCGCGATAGACGGGGTAGCTTGCACCCATCAGGTCGCAGAGCTTCAAGGCGTTTTTGGTCGTTTTCTCCAGATGCACATTGCCGGAAACCGTCGAAATGCCGACGATCTCCGTTTCCTCCTGCCAATGCGCCAGCAGGAGCGCCGCGGCGTCGTCCACGCCGGGGTCGCAGTCAATCCAGATCGGTAATTTTGCCATCGTTATCCCTCCCCATAGGTGCTGACCGCCTCGACGAGCAGGTCTGCAAAGCCGTCGCGGTTGATATCGAAGTTGACCAGCGCGTTCGCAGGCTTTTGGTTGTGCCCGATGGTCGCACCCCGGCAGTATTCCCCCTGCGTCTCGATCTCGACGCACAGGCGTTTGCTCGTGAGCAGGTCGGGGCGAATGAGACTGACCACCGCGACGGGGTCATGGAGCGGCGCGCCTGTGTAGC
Organism: Faecousia sp.; assembly: GCA_051867015.1. Taxonomy (GTDB): domain Bacteria; phylum Bacillota; class Clostridia; order Oscillospirales; family Oscillospiraceae; genus JAZOXB01. Next base: position 6,666 of record JBJDYD010000026.1, read on the forward strand.
CGATCTCCCGATGGAAGCCGTAGAAGAATTCCAGCCAATCGGCGACGACGCGGGCGACGGGGTTGCCGACCTTGCGGATGCGCTCGAAGTCCTTCGGGAAGATCAGCGCCCGTTCGGTCACATCGAGTCCGCTCATAATGATCGGGACGCCGCTTTCAAAGACGATCTTTGCCGCCTCGGGGTCTACTAAAATATTGAATTCCGCCGCGGGCGTCCAGTTGCCGTGGGTGATGCCGCCGCCCATGAGGCTGATGACCTTGATCTTTTCCTTCAACTCGGGATGGGCAAGCAGGAGGGCGGCGATATTGGTCAGAGGTCCCGTCGGCACCAAGGCGACGGGCGTTTCGCTCTCCTGCAGCACCTTCGCCATCAGCTCCACCGAGCGCAAGGGCGAGAGCGGCGCGTTCGGCTCGGGCAGGACGGGGCCGTCTAGACCGCTCTGCCCGTGGACGGAGGGCGCGTTCATCGGCTCCGCCAGCAGGGGCGCGGGCTTTCCCATTGCCACCGGCGCGTCGATGCCCAAAAGCGCGCAGACGCGTTGGGCGTTATAGGTGGTTTTCTCGATGGTCTGATTGCCGCAGACCGAGGTGACGGCGCGGATATCCAGCAATGGGCTGGCTTTGGCGAGCATCCACGCGATTGCGTCGTCATGCCCGGGGTCGCCGTCGAGGATGACGGGGAGAAGGTTTTCCATGGCTTTTTTATCCTTTCTTCGAGTTTTTTCTTGCATTGTGGAAGGTTTTGCTATACAATCAGGGCAAATATCTCTTAGGAGGAACCTATGAAAGAATTTTTCAAAAAGCAAGGCGTCGTGCCCTCGTGGAAGACCTATTTTGTCACCGCGATGGGCGCAATGGCGCAGGGATTGTTCTGCACGCTGCTGGTGGGCACGATCCTGAACACCATCGGACAGCAGTTCCACATCGGTTTTCTGACCAAAACCCTCGTGACCATCAAGCAGGGCGCGCAGACGATTGACTGCACGCTGGGCGGGTTGGTCTCCCTGACCGTCGGCGCGGGCATTTCCGTCGCCATCGGCGTATCGTTAAAAGCGCCGCCGCTGGTGCTGTTCTCTCTGATCCCGGTGGGCTTTGCGGCGAACGCGTTGGGCGGCGCGGGCGGTCCCCTCGCGGTTTATTTTGTCGCGATCATCGCCTGCGAATGCGGTAAATTGGTCTCCAAGACCACGAAAATTGATATTTTGGTCACGCCCATTGTGACAGTCTTGGTCGGCATCGGGCTTTCCTATCTGATTGCCGCGCCCATCGGAAAAGCCGCCTCTGCGGTCGGAGACGCGGTAAAATGGGCAACAACCCAGCAGCCCTTCCTGATGGGCATTCTCGTCTCCGTGATCATCGGCGTTGCGCTGACGCTGCCGATCAGCTCCGCTGCGATTTGCGCGGCGCTGGGTCTGACCGGTTTGGCAGGCGGCGCTGCCGTGGCAGGCTGCTGCGCGCAAATGGTCGGCTTCGCCGTGATGAGCTTCCGCGAGAACCGCTGGGGCGGCTTGGTGGCGCAGGGCATCGGCACAAGTATGCTGCAAATGCCCAACATCGTCAAAAATCCCCGCATTTGGATTCCGCCCACGCTGGTTTCCGCCATCACTGGCCCGCTTGCTACCTGTCTGTTTAAAATGGAGATGAACGGCACCGCCGTCTCCGCCGGCATGGGCACATGCGGGTTTGTGGGGCAGATCGGCGTGTATTCCGGCTGGGTCAACGACATTGCAAACGGTGCAAAGTCGGCGATCACCGTAATGGATTGGGTCGGTTTGGTTTTGATCTGCTTCGTCCTCCCCGCCGTGCTGACGCCGCTGTTCGGGATGCTGCTGCGGAAGATCGGGTGGATCAAAGAGGGAGATTTGAAGCTGGATTTGTAAAAAGGGCAGTGAATAGTGAACAGGGAACAGTGAAGAGTGAATAGGTAAACTGTCGTTTCGGTCTTTGCGGTTTCCTGTTTTTCAGTTCATGGTCGGGGGTGCCTGCATAGGCGCGTCAGGGATGCCGCGCGCTACAGGGTTGATCGATGGTGCCTGCACGAGATTGCCACGACCAGTGTGCGCACTGGTCTCGCAATGACAAAAAGGGTAGCCTACAATGTCATTGCGAGGAGCGCAGCGACGTGGCAATCTTTTGTTTTGACTTGTACGCATTCGATCGTTTCTACATGAGATTGCACCCGCAAGGGGGTATACCGCATCCGTAACGCTCGTTCCTCGCGAACGGCTGCGCTACCACGGCGCAAGCGCCTCGCAATGACAGGGAACGGAATCGGCGCACAACTCGCTATTCACTATTCACTCTTCACCATTCACGATTCACTGAAACACAAACCACTTGATATTCAAAGGATCCTCGACGGACATCGGGGATCCTTGTTTTTTTATTCCAATTCGTCGAGGTTTTTGCTGAAGGCGGGGAGGCAGTGCTCCATGAACCAGCGCAGCTCTGGAAGATCCATTTGCTCTAAGGCGGCGCGGGTCTGGGCGGCGGCGGATTCGAACTCCGAATTGCCCGCCTTTAATTCCTCGATGCACTTGATATGCGCCGAGAGCTTGTCCGCTGCCTTGACGATGGCGAACACCGTCCCATCCGTCTCGTGGACGAGGGGCGCGTAGCTCTCCCGCAGCGCCTCCGGCAGCATCTCGAGCAGCTTTTCACCGCTGACATGCTCGACCTGCTTATACGCCTGCTTGATCTCGGGATTAAAATACTTGATCGGCGTGGGCAGATCGCCCGTCAGAATCTCGGACGCGTCATGAAACAACGCCGCTGTGGCGCAGCGCTCCGGGTCGGCGGACAGTCCGAGGATATCCCGCCGGATCAATGCCAATCCGTGCGCCAGCACCGCGACCATATGGCTATGCTCCTGTATATTCTCGGAGAAGGTATTGCGCATCAAGCCCCAGCGGGTGATATAGCGCATACGCGAAAGGAGCGCGTAAAAGCGATATTCTTCCATAAGAAGCCTCCTTACCTGCGCGCCGCTGCGGGCGGCTTTGTTTTGGGCGGGTTCATCAGGCGGGCAAGAAGGGTCTGATCCTCTCCCCGCAGCTGCGTCATCAGCTCGGCATACAGACGGTAGAACTCCACGGCATCCGTCGGAGCTTTTCCGTCCACGGTCAGCCACGGGCACGGCTCAAGGCGCTTGCTTCCGTAGTGCTTGGAAAACGCGCCGCCGACGCCCAGCAGCTCCGCAAAGGGCAGGGTGCGGTAGAAATACTGCCCGTCCGCCGCGGCGTTGCGCTGCAGCTCCTCCGCCGTCGCCTTGCGCAGGTAACGGCGCATTCCGAGGTGCCCGCGCACCAGCTCCTCGCCCTCCTCCGTGCGTCTGCCGCCGTAGAGGGTGGCAAGCGCGCAGAACGCTTGCAGGAGCAGGTTCAGCAGCATCGTGCCGAAGCAGCCTGCCCACGCGCCGAGGAGCAGCAGCGCCAATGCCGAAAGCACGGCGGCAATCAGCTTATCCCGCCGCCGCAGAAGGTAAGCCAGCCCGCGCTGCACCTGATTGCACAGCACGACGGGCAGCGGCAGCAAAAGCGGCAGCAGCACCCAGCGCACCCACGACGAGGGCAGGAGCAAGTCAAAGGTCAAAAGGCTCGCCGGCACTGCCGCCAGCAGCGAGAGCAGCCGCAGCATACGCGGAGAACCACCCTTTTTTTTGAAGCATCTGCGCAGCCAGCCCCCGCGAAGCTGCGCCGCCGCAGCCGTAGTCGCTTGGCGGAAGCGCTCGGTGGTCGGGTCGCAGGTGGCGCCGTTGCGGAACACCGCGGCAAACAGGCGGCGTTCGCCGGGCTTGCGCTCGTTGCCCATTTCCATCTTTTTCATCAGCAGCAGTCTGCCGTTTCGCGTTCTGCGGAGCGTCAGATAGCCGAGGTTGCCCCAATGGATGAGCGTCGCGGCAACATCCGTCGGCGCTCCGTAAAGGCGGGTCGGAAGCTCCCCTGCCGTCGCCTCCATGTCGATGGTCTGCTGTGCCTTCGGCAGCAGAAGTCTGCCCCGCAGGCGCAGGAGCCAATAGGCAAGCGTCAGAACCGCCAAAAGATAGAACGCGATACGGCTGACGGACTCCGTCGTACCGACAAGGTAACGGAGGGAAAACGCGTTCGGCTGGAATTGGAGCTGCATCGTCAGCGTCTCATGATCCTTAAAGGCAGTGACGGAGCTTGCATTCACCTGCTTATCCTGCACACGAATGGTCAGATAATTGTCGATCACATCCCCGTAATACGCGCTCGTCCAAACGGGACGGGCGGAAACCTCTGCGGGAAAGGTAATATGTACCGTCAGCGATTCCATCGGGAACTCCCAGCCGCGCGCAATCGGAGAGAAGTCAAATTGCTGCCCAATGTCGGTATTGGTCACCGCGCACGGGAGGGTATAGCTGCACAGGAAGGTCTGCTTGCCGGAAAAGCCCGCGCTGTTCGTAAATTCGACGCATTCGACGCCGTCAAGCCGTTTGACCGTGTACGCCCCTCCGGAGGCGGTAATATCCTCCGCGCCCTCGCCCAGCGGGAAGACAAAGCTCGTCACCGTGCCGGAAAAGCTGATCTGCGCCGTGGCAGCAACGGAGACCGTGCCGTCCTCCGCGACCGCGACCTCCTCGGTCAGCGCGGTAATCTGATCGCCCGCCGCGCCGACACTCACAGTCAAAAGCAGCAGGCAGAAAATGAGCAACAGCACACGCCGCATCGTAACCCTCCTCTCCGTCATATCGGAATTTCTTTTAGGATAGCACAAAACCGTGAAAAATGCAATAGCGCGGCGAGGCATGGAGGCCGGGGATGATTGGAAGCGGGCGGACTTTGCGCGGGGGTGAGGTGCATACGCAGTCGATAGTGCCTGCATAAGATTGCACCCGCAGGGGGTATGCCGCATCCGTAACACTCGTTCCTCGTGAACGGCTGCGCTGCCACGTCGCTGCGCTCCTCGCAATGACATAACAGGCTACCCATTTTGTCATTGCGAACCCAGTGCGCACACTGGGTGTGGCAATCTCTGGCTGTAGGTTTGTACGCAGTCGGTCGTACCTGCACGAGATTGCCGCGTCGCTGCGCTCCTCGCAATGACATCACAGGGGGGCTGTACACGGAAGACCGGCTGCGCGATATGGACGGTTCCTGTTTCCCGCAAGTGGGCGCGGGAGCTGTTTCCGTATCGGCAGCCGGTCGTTTATGCGATTGTTTTCTTTTGGTTCCCGAGTTACTTCGAGAAGACCATCGTTTCGCCGTCTTGCTCGAGGGTCAGCTTATTGCCGTCGAGCGTGAAGCTGATTTCTTCGCCGTCCGCGGTGATCGTATTATCTTTCCAGGTGAATTCCTCTTTCTCATCCGACATGGCGAGGGTGCCGGTGCCGTCGGAGTTAAAGGTGATGGTAACTTCTACGCCGAATCCCTTGAGCGTGTCGGCATCGATCGTCTCGCCATCCATCTCCATGCTGACGAGGTTATAAGTCCCCGAGGGTCCCTTGCTGCCGCAGGCAGCGAGGCAGGAAAGGATGCTGAGGATGAGCAAAACGCTCAGAAGGATCTTTGCGGTTCTCTTCATAAATAATGTTCTCCTTATCATTGAAATATAACCAGCGGGGGATACCCCCACAGGAACCACTTTATTCCGTTGTGATATAGTCGGGCATTTCCGCGTCCGCTTCGATCAGCGGCAGATACCACTCGTCATAGTAGTACGGGAGATAATCCTCCTCCATATCGTCCCAGAGCGTTCCCCACGGGCGCAGGACGATGGTATACTCGTAGCTGTCCTCGCCGTCTTGCACTGTTCCGGTGAACATGAGGCAATCATCATAACCGATATCGGCGGGCGAGGCGTTCCAGTCGCCTTCCCCGATATCGCCGATTTCAAAGCTGCCGCTGACGGAGACTAAGCTGCCGTGCTCGTCCGCGCCGCTTTCCGTGTCGATGCGGACGGAGACCGTGCCGAGCGGGTCGTCACGGGAAAAATCCTCGTCCCAAAGGACCATGGTGCCCTCGCCGCTTTCGTCAATGTCAATGTCGGCGCACAGATCCCACCAGCTGCCTTCCAGATCGGTATAGTAGCCGGTGCAGTTCTCCATCAGCCACCAGCCGTACCAGCCGCCGTCCCAATAACGCTCCAGCTCGCTCTTCGCCGCAGGGGCGTCCTTTGAGAAGGTCATCGAGGTGCCTTCCGCTTCAAGGAAGACCTCGATACCGTCATAAGTATAGGTCAGCACGTCACCGATGCTGTCCGTCATGACCGTGCCTTCCCATGTGAATTCCTCTGTCTCTCCCATGATGCCGATCTCGCCGGTGCCGTCGGCACGGAACTCGATATAGGTGTCGCTCAGACCCGTTGCAACCAGATCGTCGCCGGAAATCGTCGTGCCGTTATTCGACGCCTCGATCAGAACATATCTCCCCTCGGGCAGCTCGTCGGGATACTCTATCGGCTCCGTGGGGATCACTGTCGGCGTTTCGGGCTTCTCGCCTGCGTGAAAGACCATCACGCCCTCGCCGTCCGTGACGGTAAGAACGTCACCTTCAAGGGTAAAGGTCAGCGTTTCTCCGCCGTCGTAGATTTTATCGTCTTCCCATTCAAAGTCCTCGATATCTCCCAACAGGTCAACGGTTCCGGTGCCGTCTTCATAGAACTCGATATAGGCGCTCATGCCCAAGGCAGAAAGCTGCTCCGCGTCGACCGTCGTGCCTTCCATGGTCATGCTGTCGAGAATATAGCAGCCGACGGGTCCGTCCGGCTCGGCAGGCTCGGTGGGCTCGGCGAGCTTTTGGCGCAGCGCGTCGATATCGGGGGGATCGTCCTTGGAGAGCTTAAAGGTGAGGACTGTGTCGTCCATCTCGAGGGTCAGCAGCTTATCTTCGAGCTTGAAGGTAACAGGGTCGGTATCCTCTCCCTCGACGGGACGGAGCTGATTGTTCCGCCATGTCAGATCGACCAGCTCGTCAAACAAGTACAGCACGGCGGTGCCGTCCTCGTTGAGCAGAAGGAATGCTTCGTCCTTCGAAAAGCCCAGCGTTTCAATGTCAAGCTCTTCGCCGTCCTCTGATACGGTTTTGAGAATGTAGTAACCCGCTGCGTTTTGCTTTTCTTCTTTTTTACTGCAAGCCGCAGCCGTGAGCAGAAGGCTCAGAATCAGCAGAAAGCAAAGCAGCAATTTGGCGGTTTTTTTCATGATGATTCTCCTTATCGGTGATTTTGTATTACTTACGGAAGACTAACAGCCCCTCCAACGCACGGATCTTGACGGTGTCATCGCCGAACTCGAACGTCTGCTCGCCGTCGGAAGTCGTCATTTTATTCCCCTGCCATTGAAACTCCATAGGATCGCCGCCGAGCTTCATCACACCGGTTCCGTCTCGGTGAAATACGATCGTACCCGTCATACCCATGGATTTCAGTGCTTCCGCATTCAGGACGTTTCCTTCGCTGATCTCAATGCTGACCAGCGAGTATTCGCCGGATGGAATCTTGCTGCCGCCGCAAGCCGCGAGGCAGACAAGGACGCTGAGGATGAGCAGTATACTCAGAAGATTTTTCGTAAGACTTTTCATAATGGTTCTCCTCTTTTTATTCTGTTTCACCTTAATTTCTTCATTCCTTCATTTCTTCAATGTTCATTTACAAGGCTTATACGCTGCCGCTTCTGCCGCCGGTGGAGCCGCCGGAGCTGCCGCCGGAGCTGCCGGAGCTTGAAGTGTTCTTCGGGCGCGCCGTGCGGGTGACGTTGCGGTAGAGGAACAGATCCCGCTCCTGCGTGAGCTGCATACTGTTCGGGCGGACATAGCTCGTCGCGGCGTTCTGCATCCGGACGGATTTGAGCTGCCCCTTCAGCACCGACATCGGAATCAGGAAGGACAGCACCGCGCCCACGATTAACGAAAGGATGATCCACGGAAGAACCGGGATGCCGCCGCTCGCCGCGATTTCGCCGCAGGTCTCTGCAAAGGCGAGGCAGGAGGCTGCATAGTCACGCTCCCGCAGCGCGGGCAGGAAGGCGTCGTCGAGGCGGTCGAAGGCATCCTCGTCAAAGGGCTTCGAATCCTCGCCGAAGGTGGTATAGGCGTAATTCACCCGGTCGCCGTCGGGCGAGATCACAAGGAGAATGCCGCTGTCATCGTCGCCCATGCCATAGCCGTTTTCCACATAATAGCGGTCGGCGTAGGACTTGGTTTGGCTGCCCACCTCTTCCGCGGGGGCAATAATAATGGCGACGTCAAAGTCATTTTCTTCGCTCACCTCGTCCAAACGGGCGATGATCTTCGCCTTATCCTGCGAGGAGAGCAGCCCGACCTTGTCGATCAGGCGCAGGGGATGTGCTGTATCCGCCGCAAAAGAGGGCAGGACGAACAGCGCGCACAGCAGCAGCGCCAGCAGCAGGGAAAACAGTCGTTTTTTCATCGTGATCCCCTCCCTTAGATAAAGCCGGTCAGGCGCAGCAGCAGGAGGACGCCGAAGGTCAGCGCGCCTAAGATCGCTGTCCAAATCGCCCACCAGCGCCAGTACGCCGCCTTATCCATCGGCAGATCGCCGACGAATTTGCCCGTCTGTCCGTTCATGGCAAAGGTGTACTTCTGCCCGTTCCAGCTCGTGTTGAGGAGCCAGACGGGATAGAGCGCGTACTTCGCCTTGCCGTTGGACAGGCGGATATTCGTCGATTCCGGCACCACGGTGGCGTAGCCCTCGGTCGTGCCGGCAAACGCCTGCTCCGTGCTTTCGCGGATTCTCGCGTTGGCGCGGTCGATGCTCTGCTCCGCCGTGACGTCATAACGGTCGGCGAGATAGCCGGACAGATACGCCGTTTGGAAGTCCACCGCGTCGCGGAAATCGTAAGGCTCGATGGACTCCATCAGGTCATCCGCCATTTTGCTCGAGCCGTCCACCGGAACGCGGTCAAAGCCGATGCTGCCCGCGCGCAGGAGGGAAAAATGGCTCGTTTCGGTATAGTTATAATCGGAGTCGCTCCACACCCGCGTGCGCGTGGCGTGATAGCGGATATTCGCGTCCACATCGGCGTCAAACAGCCAGAAGGGGACGTAAACGCCCTTGATCTCGTCTAAGTGGTTCTCGTCGCGGAACAGCTTCGGCAGGAGCTTCTTGCCCCGCATATGGTTCCGCAGACCTTGCTTTGCCGCCTCCTTGTCGAGCTTGAAGGGAATCACGAAGTCCGGCTTGAGGTCGCCTGCGAGTCTGCCCGTCAGGACGACGGGATTGCCGCAGAAGGGGCAATGGGTCGCCGCCGTGTTCGCGTCCGCGACGATCTCGCCGCCGCAGGAGCCGCAGGTGAAGACGCCCATTGAAGCCGCGTCCTCCTCCGACCACTCGCCGCCCGCTTGGGTCTGCCAATGCAGTTCCTCCTGCGGCTGCTCCTCCTTGAGCACGTCGTCGTAGCCCTTCAGCGTCTCGACATCAAAGGTCGTGTCGCAGTAGGGGCATTTCATCTGCTGCAAGCCGCTGTCAAATTCGATCTTGCCGCCGCAGCAGGGGCATTTGTATTCCATGATCGTTGGCATATTGCACCTCGTTTCAATAAGGGGATGGTTGATATGGGATGCGCGTTTTTATTGGGAGCGCCTACACGAGATTGCCACGTCGCTGCGCTCCTCGCAATGACATCATAGAAGGGAGTGCCTGCACCGGGCGGCTGATAGCCGCCCCTACTAGTTTGTAACAATTAAAAGT
>JBJDYD010000027.1:0-3380 GCA_051867015.1 Faecousia sp.
AGTCGTCGTGCCCTACGGGCTACCTACAGTTTTAAGCGTTACAGGCTACTACAGCGCGACTCCCGCTTGTTCTCGTAGGGGCGGCTATCAGCCGCCCGCTTGCAGGAACTACCAACTGCGTACAGATTATTCGTTTTTACCGTCTGCCGCTTCGCGGTCAGCTTGGACATATCCCCGGTCTACAGAGGCGTTGCGCGGATGGGGTATTAACGCGCGTCGAATGGGACATACTCCTTATGACGGATGAGCGATTTGTATGCCGGACGGTAGATTCTGCCGCCGGTCAGTACCTCCTCCATGCGGTGCGCGCACCAGCCGGTGATACGGGCAATGGCGAACAGCGGGGTAAACAGGTCGGTCGGGATGTCGAGCATGCGGTAGATCAAGCCGGAATACATATCGACATTGGCACACATGACCTTTTCCTTGCCCGTGACCTCGGCAAATACCCTCGGCGTGACGCGCTCAATCGCCTCCATCAGCTCCAGCTCGTCGAGCATATTCTTCTGTTCCGCCAGCCTGCGGGCGCTCTTTTTCAAAATGACCGTGCGCGGATCGGAGAGAGTATAGACCGCGTGACCCATGCCGTAGACCAAGCCGCTGTGATCGCTGACCTCGCCTTGCAGAATGCGGCGGACGAAGGCGGCGACCTCCTCGTCGTCCTTCCAGTCGCGGACGTTCTGCTTGACCTCCTCAAATTGACGCAGGACGCGCTGATTCGCGCCGCCGTGCTTCGGACCCTTCAAGGAGCCGACAGCTGCGGCGATGGCGGAATAGGTGTCCGTTCCGGTGGAGGCGACGCTGCGGCAGGAGAAGGTGGAGTTATTGCCGCCACCATGTTCCGCGTGGCAGACGAGGCACAGATCGAGCAGGCGCGCCTCCTCGTGCGTGAAGTGCTTATCCGGACGGATCATGTGCAGGAAATTCTCCGCAGTGGACAATTCGAGCATCGGACGGTGCAGATAGAGGCTGTCGTTTTCAAAGTAATGGCGCTTGACGACATAGGCATACGCCGCAATCACCGGAAAGCGCGCGACCAATTCAATCGACTGGCGCATCATGTTTTCCAAGCTCAGATCGTCAGGGTTGGGGTCGCAGGAGTAAAGCGCAAGCACAGACCTGCCCAGCTTATTCATAATGTCGTGACTCGGATTCTTGAGGATCATGTCCTCGGTGAAGTTCTCGGGCAGCGCGGTCATATCGTGCAGCAGGGCGGTGAACATCTCATAATGCTCCCGCGTCGGCAGGCGTCCGAACAGCAGGAGATAGGCGACCTCGGAAAAGCCGAAGCGCCCTTCGCGGATATAAGCGTCGACCAAATCGCTCAGTTCATAGCCGCGGTAAAACAGCTTGCCCTCCATCGGCTCGCGTTCGCCGTCTACGATGCGGTAGCCCAAAACATTGCCGACCTTTGTGCAGCCGACCATGACGCCGGTGCCGTCGTCATTGCGCAGTCCGCGTTTTATATTGCTGTTTGCGCGGGCTTCTTCGGTCAGGCTGTTATGAATTTTGTAATCCGAACATAGATTGTGAAGGAACTCCGCCATCATTGCGGAAGACGAGCCGTTCGCTGACATACGATCACCTCAGAAGTTAATTTTATCTATTCTATCAGAATTGCCGCATTGCGTCAAGAAATTCGGCAAAAATAACGGGAGGAAGTTATGAAACGCTTGTGCATTATCGTATTGTGCGCCGCCTTGCTGTGCGCGGGAGGCGCTTGGCTGTATCTGACCTCCGGCAGCGCGCCGGAGAAAGCACCGACGCAGACACCCTCTGCCGCCGCAGCGGAAGAGCAGCAGCTTCCGCCGTTTGACGAGGCGGTGACGCTGCGCGTTCTGACACAGGACGGCGTGCAGGAGCTGACGCTGCGCGAGTATTTGGTGGGCGTGCTGCTGGCGGAGATGCCTGCGGAGTTTCCTGCCGAGGCGCTTCAGGCGCAGGCAATCGCCTCGAGAACCTTCGCCCTTCGACAGGCTGAGGCGAAAAAGCATGAAGATGCGGACATCTGCACCGACCCCGCCTGCTGTCAGGGCTATCTGACGGAGGCCTCGGAGGAGGAGCTTGCGCGGCTGACGGAGGCGGTTGAGGCGACGGATGGCTTGGTCATGACCTATGAGAATGGGCTGATCGACGCGACCTTTTTCTCCTGCTCCGGCGGACGGACGGAGGATGCGGCAGCCGTCTGGGGCGGGGACATTCCCTATCTGCACTCGGTGGACAGCCCCGGTGAGGAGGACGCGCCCCGTTATACCGAGACGGTTACGGTCAGCGCGGAGACCTTTTCCGAGACGCTCCGCGGGGCGTATCCCGAGGCCAATCTCTCCGGCAGCCCGAACGGCTGGTTCGGCGCTTGCAGCTATACGGAGGGCGGCGGGATCGACACGATTTTTATCGGCGGGACGGGGGTCAGCGGCACAAAGCTGCGTTCGCTGTTCTCTCTGCGCTCGACGAACATCGCGTTTTCCGTCACGGAGGCGGGCGAGATTGAGATCACGACCTACGGCTTCGGGCACCGCGTCGGTCTGAGCCAGTATGGGGCAAAAGCGATGGCGGAGGCGGGCGCGAGCTTTGAAGAAATTCTCACGCACTACTATGATGGCGCAACGGTGACAAGACTGCTTACGGAAGCGTAGGAGAAATGCGTTGGCGCTGTTTTGGCTAAGAGCTAAGGACTAAGGGTGAATGACTGTGGTGTGCTCCGCACGGATTTTATTGCGTATCGGGTTTCTTATTATGTCATTGCGAGGAGCGCAGCGACGTGGCGATCTCGTGCAGGAAGCACCAAGTGCGTGCAAAACTACAGCCTGAGATTGCCACGACCAGTGTGCGCACTGGTCTCGCAATGACAAATAGGGTAGCGGATTATGTCATTGCGAGGAGCGCAGCGATGTGGTAGCGCAGCCGTTCGCGACGAAGGAGCGTTACGGATGCGGCATACCCCTTGCGGGTGCAATCTCGTGAAGGAACTACCGAGTGCGTACAAAACTACAGCCTGAGATTGCCACGACCAGTGTGCGCACCGGTCTCGCAATGACAAAGCAGGAGCCTTCCGTTCTTTTTCATCCGCGCGGAGCGCTCCTCAGTCATTCACCATTCACTCTTAGCCCTTAGTCCCCTAACGGGAAATCCTCCGAATAAATCAAAAAACTTTGTCTTTGCGCCCTGCTGCGGCTATTGACAATTCCGACAAAAAAGGCTATAATTCTCTCGGATCATGTCTCAACACAGAGTCTTTCCAAAGCGATATTACGGACTACTCCCCCGGGAGTTAAGGCCATACGGACAGCCGGGTCCACTGCCGATTGGCGGCTTGCCGCCTTATTGATTGAGTTAAAAGCTCAAATTTTATAAGTTGGTTACTTCATAACCGAAATGCG
>JBJDYD010000028.1:0-16054 GCA_051867015.1 Faecousia sp.
ACTTCTTCACTCGCTTGTCTATATGTACGAGTATTTTTATTGGTGATTAGTATAAGTTCTTTCATCAAGAATCCAGTATAAGTTGAACTTTTTCCGCCTCACCCGCATAGCGGGTGGTACTCTTTCTGCGAAAAGACCCCGGGACCGGCAGATGCCGGTCCCGGGGGGTTCGGTTCTACGGCTTTTCAGCCGATCAGTTCATGGTAGCGCATCAGAATCACTGCGGTCTGTGCGCGGGTTGCGGTGGCATTGGGCTGGATGGTGTTGCCCTCCATGCCGTTGATCAAGCCCACCTGCACTGCCCAGGCAACATTCTCCCGGGCATACTCGCTGACAGAGGCGCTGTCGACAAATCCGGACAGATCGCCCTCCGCCTTGATATTCAGACCTGTGAAGGCCGCATAACGGGCGAAGAAGGTGACAAGCTGCTCTCTGGTGACGACAGTTTCCGGCTCAAACGTCGTAGCCGACGTGCCCAGAGCGATGCCGTTCGTGTAAGCCCAGGACACAGCCTTTGCATAATAGGCCTTGTCAGAGACATCCGTGAAGGGGAGCTTTCCGACTGCTTTGGGGGAGCCTGCCATGCGGTAGAGCACTGTGACAAGCTGACCACGGGTCATCTCACCCTCGGGATCAAATTCGTTGTCACTCACGCCCACCATCAGACCGCTGCTCAGGACGAAATCCACGCCCTCGTGGTACCACATTGCAGGATCAAGATCCACATAATCCGCAGCGGGGCATTCGTGCTCTACGACTTCAACTTCAAACACCGCCTTGATATAGTGGCTGCTCTGCACATTCTTAAAGGTGTAGCTCGTCACGCAGCCAACAGAGATTCCATCCACCAGCACATCCTTCAGGATATAACCCTCATCGGGCGTGATGGTAAAGGCGGCATTCTCACCGGCGCTAACCTGTGCCGGACCTTCGACCTTGCCGCCCTTGCTTTGGATGGCAGCAATTGCATAGTAGTAAGTAACATCATTCTTCACATAGACAGCCTTCACATCGGTTTCCGCCGTAATGCTCGAGAAGTCCGTATCCCAGCACAGGAATGTGTAACCGGTGCGGACAGGATTTGCGGGAGCCTCCGCCGCGGAGCCGTAGGCAACCTGCTGCGTAGAAATGACGGAATCATCCCAATCCAGGAAGCGAACCCGGAAGGTTTCCTGCGGGGTTTCCATCACAATTTCAAACACTGCCTGGATATAGTGGCTGCTCTGCACATTCTCAAAGGTATAGCTCGTCACGCAGCCGACAGAGGTTCCATCCACCAGCACGTCCTTCAGGACATAACCCTCGTCGGGAGTGATGGTGAAGGTGGCATTCTCACCGGCGGTAACCTGTGCCGGGCCTTCGACCTTGCCGCCCTCACTCAGGATGGCAACAATTGCATAGTAGTAAGTGACATCATTCTTCACATAGACAGCCTTCACATCGGTTGCCGCCGTAATGTTCGAGAAGTCCGTATCCCAACACAGGAAAGTGTAACCGGTGCGGGCAGGATTTACGGGAGCCTCAGCCGCGGAGCCGTAGGCAACCTGCTGCGTGGAAATGACGGAGTCATCCCAATCCAGGAAGCGAACCCGGAAGGTTTCCGGTGCGAATGCCGCCTCAATGGTATGGGCGGTACGACCGTCGGCGTCGTTGGTGAAGGTGTATTCGCTGACCGCACCCACGGAGACGCCGTCCACCAGTACATCCGCGATCACATAGTGGGCATCGGGGGTGATGGTATAGGTCTTGCTCTCACCCTTCACGAGCTCCACGGTGCCTGCGTCGGAAATCGTGCCGTTTTTGCCGGCGGCTGCGGTGATATTGGCAATGCCCTGACAGACACGCACTGTCGCCGTATCGGTCAGACGCTGGTTCATGCGGACAGCTGTAATGGTGGCCTCACCGACCGCCACTGCCGTAACCGTGGCAAGGTCTTCATTTTCAGAATCCCACTCCACGGTAGCAACCGCCGTGTCGGAGGAGGACCAGCTCAGAGGAATATCAATCAGCTCGTGGTCCGGACCGGTGGTACCGGTATTGTGCAGTTGTGCCGTCTCACCGGGTAGCAGCAGCACCTCGTCCTCCTGAATGTTCACAGTGTCTTCTTTGAAAACAACAACGAGCACGCTGGTGTTGCCGGCGTAGTCAGATACCACAAGCGTCTCCTGAAGAACATCCGAGCTGCTTATTCCCATCCATTTGGATTTCCCCTCTGCTTCCGTTTCCTCAGTATAGGTATACTTAAACGTATGTTCGCCCCAATAGGTGGGAGCCGTGAAGTAATAACTGATTGAGGCGATCAGACCATCATCCTCGGCGTCCAGTCGATACTGGTTCTTGCTCAGCGAGTAGAATTTCAGCTTCGGGGCTTGCGTATCAATCGTAATCGGGAATTCCCAGACCTCTTCCGTCTCTTCCCCACGGTAGGAGGAGATAAAGGACCGCTTTACCGTAACGGTGGTACCGTCGGGGAGAACTCTCTCGTCACGATCGGTGCCGTACCATGCGTCAAAGAGCGTGTAGGCATCGGCGCCGGTGGGAACAATCTTGCCGCTGTCATCCACATAGTTCTTGGTAACGCCCTCCATGTCCTTCTCGTAGTAGACCTCGCCGGTCTCGGCGTTGACGATGGAGTAATGGATCTCGTTGGCATAGCGCATCTGTCCCACATAGACTGCTTCCAGTCCGTCGCGGACGCCGTCGCCGTTGGGGGAGATGTAGTTGTGCACGGGGTTATAGAGATTACCGTAGTCCGCCATGTTGTCCAGATTCCAGCCGACACCGTTGCCAAGGTAGTTGTAGGTGTCGCCATCCTTCACGACGACGCTGTTCACCGAGACAGCCGCGTCATTCTGCCTGGTCTGTTCAGGATTGATGACATCCCAGTAGAATTCATTGTCGAAGGTGCTCAGGGCAGCCCAGTCGCCGTAGAAGGCCAGGTAGGGCAGGCTCAGAACGGAGCCGTCCTCTTCCGTCAGGAAGACGAAGCCCTCCACATAGCCGCCGTTGGGATAGTAGAAATCCAGCCAGCTCTTTGCCGCGTCCGTGAGGGTCACCGTGACAGTGACCGTCTCGGTGGCGCCGGCAGCAACGGTGATCTGGGTGGCGCCGCCGACCTTTGCCTCCAGAGCTGCAGGCTTGCCGCTCATGAAATAGCGGTAGGGCGTTTCGTCATATTCGCCCTCTTTGAGCCATTCCTCATCAATGCCCTCGGTCTGAACCGCGGTGTTGATGGTATAGGTCTTGGCTTCCGTGCCGAGGTTGTTCACCTCAAAGGTGATGGTATAGGCGCCGGTCTTTTCCGCGTCGTCGCCCAGTTCCGCCTTGGGACGCTTGCCGTCGACCGTCAGATAGGTGTCGGTTTCCGTTGCCTGATCCAGATCAATGAGACCTGCGCCCTGACCTCTGACCGAGGTATAAAGACCCGTCTGCGTCTCCACCACGGGGTTGGCGGTGGACATTAGGATGCTGTTGATCAGCTCCGCCACTTCCTGTGCGGTCATGGTGTCCAGAAGCTCCGCATAGTTTTCCTCCAGATACTGCCGTACCAGCAAGGTGCCTGCCGCCGTCTGGGGCGCTGCCATGGAGGTGCCGGAGGAAATGGCCCAGTTGTCGTTGGTATTGCCGTAGGCGGAGTAGACATGTCCGCCGATGGCGCTGATCTCCGGCTTGATGGCCAGATCCTGGTTGGTGCCCCAGGAGGAGAAGTCGGAGAGCTGACCGGCAGTCTCAATGTAGTTGATCCCGGGCTGTTTAAGCCAGCCCATCGTGCTGGCATCGGGGTTTTCACCGTAATACCAGATGTAATAGTCGTAATCGAACCACTCCAGGAAGGCCAGAGGAATGGTGTCGCGCTCCACTTCCTCATCGCTGGGGTATTCCTCTTCCTCGGTTTCCACCGTCAGCAGGATGCCAATGGCGCCGGCGGCCTTCAGGTTGTCGTACACATCCTGCGTGGTGATGTCGCCCTCAGGGTCCTCAAAGACCATGACGACCTTACCGGCCACATCCTGCTCAGCGATATTTTCTTCGGAGGCATAGCCATCGAGCAGCATGATCTCAAAGGTTTCATTGCCCAGCAGGTAAGCGAAACGGGTAAAAACGGGGCCATAGTCATAGGGGTAGAGCTCTGAATAGGCACCCGTATGCCCGTCCCGGTCACCAAAGCAAATGACCTGGAATTCGTCGAGCCAGGGCCATTCGCTGCTGTCCACGGAGGCAACCGCCAGATTGGAGGCGTAGCCGCCGGGAATACCCACCATGCCGTTGTCCGGGTTCAGGGTCAGGTTCTTGTCATGTCCCAGCAGGTTGCCGATGCCGGAGGTGGCCTCGTTGCCCGCGGAAACTACGACATTGACGCCGGCTTCCAGCGCCTTGTTGAAAACCTCCGTGATACCCTCATCATAAGTACCGCCCGCAGGGGCACCCAGAGACAGGTTCACAGCGTCCAGACCAAGAAGGATCGCGTCCTCCATGGCAGATACAACGTCGGTAAAGTATGCGCTTTCGCCGCTGAACACCTTGAACACCGCAAGCTGCGCGTCAAAAGCGTTACCCTTGATGGCGAAGCCGTCTTCCGAGGTAGATGTGGTATCGTAAGCGGCGGCAATGCCTGCCACATGGGTGCCGTGGGGGTCTGCTTTGCCGTGGTTGACATCGGTGTCATTTTCGGCATAGTCAAATTTGAAGGAAATCTTTCCGTTATAATACACATCGTTAACGGTCAAATCCTTGCCGGTGGCTTCGTTGTATCGGGTCTCGGCGTTGAACACACCGCTTTCCAGCGCGGCAGTCAGGGTATCCTTGGTCATGGTCTGCGTTTCAGGCGCAGTGGCAAAGGCCCTGTGGGTGGTGTGGATGCCGGTATCGATGATGCCGATGACCATGCCTTCGCCGGTGAAGCCCTTCTCCCATGCCTTGTCCGCGCCTGCCATCTCCTGCGCGACGTTGTAGTATACATACTCACTGCCGTCCTCGCCCTCCACGATTTCATAGTCGGGAACCGCGAAGGTCGGAGCGA
This sequence comes from Faecousia sp., assembly GCA_051867015.1. Lineage (GTDB taxonomy): Bacteria > Bacillota > Clostridia > Oscillospirales > Oscillospiraceae > JAZOXB01. Next base: position 5,021 of record JBJDYD010000028.1, read on the forward strand.
TGTAGCATTCCTTCACCCCGGGCACCTTGCAGATTCGGGACATCTGAGAGGCATACACCTCAACTGCGAAGGCGTTGGTCAGTATGGTAAAGCTATCGACCTGCTCCACATCCTCGTCCAGCACATCACAGATGCGCTGATAAACAACGTCCTGCTCATTACGCAGAACCTGCTGCGCCTTGCTCACGGCAGCCAGATCTGCCTGGCTGCCCAGGCGGATGCCGAGCCTGCCGTTATCCACCAGCGGCGCGCTGCCGTCCACGACGACCATGGCCACAACAAGCTCGTCCTCAACCTCATAGTGATTGACGTTTGTCTGTTCGGGCTCAATGCCCATTTCAGCCATAATGGCATCGATCTCTTCCGGATCGGTGACCTGGTAAACGCTGTAGCCGTCACCCTCGTCAACCTTTTCCGCGTTTTCCGGAAGCATTACCGTCTCCGCGCCGGATGCGGCTGCGACTTCGGTCACGGTTTCCCCTGTCGAGTCAACAACCGTAGCTTTTGCTTCGGTGCCGGGTGCCGCCAGGGCATTCATTCCCATCGGGAGCACCAAAGCCAGCACCAAAAGCAACGCGATTGCCCGGCTTAGTGTCTTTTTCATAATTTGGCCTCCAATTCATTGTTTTTTACAGCAATGGATTACTGTATCTAAAAACAATACTATCACAGCCAATTCGGAAATGCAAGTATTTCCCAAATAAAAAGATTATTTATTCGTTCATATCCACTACGTGATTCCTACGCTTTCTCCTGCTCGGTCAGCGTCTGCTCCACCATGTGCAGGAAAGTGCGCAGGGCGGCGGTATTGGTGCGGTAATATACCCGGGAACGCTCCCGCTCCTGGGTCATCAGACCGTAGCTGCACATCTGTGTGAGGCTTCTGGACAGATTGCCGGCATCGCAGTTCAGCTCCTGCGCCAGCTCCTGGCAAAAGCTGCGTTTCCCGGACAGGCGGCGCAGGATCTCAAAGCGGGTCTTGTCCGCGATTACCCGCAGCACCATGCTGAGCATCTCCGGGGAATTGTCAATATAGCCGCCTCTGGCTTCCGCCAGCACCCCGCAGCCGATGGCAAAAAAGAGCCGATTTCCGTCCCCTGCGAACGCGGAGTCTTTGTTGTAAGCAGCCTCTCCGCAGCTCATCAGGAGAAAGCAGACCCGGCTGTCGGCTTCCGGGATGTGCTTGTTCAGAACGAGCTCGCTGCCCATGAACTGGCAGGGCGTCATGTGCTGAAACTTCTGCTGCCAATAGGCGGCAGTAGACTGCATCAGCCACGGCTCCGCGTCAAAACAGGCCTGCAGCCGCTCCGCATAAGGCTGCAGGAGCTTCAGGAGCCGGTCCATCTGCCGGTCATAGTCCGACAGGACATAGATCACATCCATCCGGAACTCGGCGGGATAATCCAGCGCATAGATCTCCTCAATCAGGCTCTTCTGCTGTTCTCCGGCAGGAGGTACCTCCCATTCCAGACCCTGAATGCCAAAACCGGTAAAATGATACCCGCTCTGCTGCAGGTTCCTCCAGAATGCTTTCAAAGCCTCTCCCTCGCCCTGCAGGTCATGCTCCCGGAACAGGAGAAAGGACATAGTCATGACGCGGGCAAGAAACGGTCCCTCCCTGCTGCTGCTCCCCTCACACCAGTGGAAGAAAAACTGGATATCGCCGTCCTCCGGGTTCAGATCCGCGCAGCACTTTTCCATAATCGCCTGCAGGCACTCCAAGCGCTGCTCCCATGTTTTGTCATAGCCTTCTGCATAGTGTCTCTTCCATTTGTCCCGCAGCTTGAGAAACGAAATGTGGTTCACATATTTATATATCATTTCTATCGTCTCATAAAGTAAATGCGGTTGCTGATCAAGCATGATTTCCATTTGCCCACATTCCTCCTTTTTGAATGAACAATGAAATTATATACCACTTTTTCGCTCTCTGTCAAGGCTTCCGTTCGCCGCGCTCCCTTTTCCTGTGGACAGCGGCCGCGCTTATAAGGAAACACTTGAATTTAGTAACTGTTCCAAACGATCAAAGCTTGTTGGCTTCAAAACATTAGCTTTATTATGATATAGCCAAGTGGTCATATATTCTTCACGCTCATTGCCTTAGCACGTGCAAAAGAAAACCCTTTCATATTTTGAATCATTTCATCGATCCACTGCTGTGCTTCCTTTTTCGTGGAAAAAGACTTCTTCTTATACTTTGGTACGCCAGAGGCATCTCTTCCTAATGGAAATTATGCAATATATCCGCCCTTTTCGGTTTGAATTATTGAGCCGCTTCCTTTTTCCCTTCTTTGTCTTTTCTGAACCATATATATCACGCTTTCGTAAAAATATTTATTTGAGGATGCAACGAGTAGTATGGCATCTATCTATGCTATGGCATCTATTTATGGCATCTATTTTTGGTAAAAAATAATATATTCTGAAAATAAAACTGGTGTATTTTGATTATATCTATTTTTTTAAATCAAGCAAATTAGCGATTTTGATGGACCTTATTTGGACTCTATGAAGAGCATGGCATCTATAACCTAAATTCCCAATATATTATAACATACAGTCAAAGCTCACCCCAATTATTCTGCGAAATTGAAAGACAATCGAGAATCTCGCGCTGGGTTTTTGTTGGGGGATTCAGCAGTCGGCAATGATTGGGATGGTCTGACGAGCAGATCAGTTTTCCCTTTTCCAGTTCCATCAGGACCTTTCGGAAAGTGAACTTGTGACTGTCCAAATAGTTTTGAAGCAAATTCTGCATCTGAGACCGAATAATCAGCGCAAGAAATGCTACAAATGCCTTGCCGTTGGCAACCGCATCACTGTGAACATAAAGCCGACGCATGTCTAAATCGTTTTTCAGCCCGTCAAAGCTCTTTTCCACAATGTCTCTCCGGCGGTAGATTTCTAAAATTTCTCCCGTTGTCTTTTTGAAGTCGGTTTCCCCTATCAGAAAAAAGCCGCATCTGGACAGTGCCAGATCAATTGCCGCGTCATTGCGCCGAAATGCTAACTTGCCATCCTTTCCACGATCGATGAAGAAATACCGATCATAGTGCAGATTGCGATCCGGTGGTGTATCCATTTCCCGCAGCTCATTTTCCTGCTTTTCCAGTTCCTCATAGAAATTGCTGCTTTCCCTGACTGCTTTTTCCGGATCATAATACAAATGCACCTTCAACCGAAACCGCTCCTCTTCTACGACATACGCCTTTCCGTATGGCTTTCCAAAGCCCAAATAACACGCAGAACGGTTGACAATCTCGTCTCTGTGACGGTCAATCAATTCCTGGCAGAACCTCATGTGACCGGGAAGCGCAATAATAAACCGGCATCCTTTTTCTACCAGATATATCATATTTTCCTTGGAATAGAAGCCGCGATCCATAACAAAACGAACTTTTTTACAGCTAATCAAATCGTTATCTTCTACCATATATTTCAGATGCGCCTTATCCGGGATGCTTCCGGGATATATCCTGTAATAAAGCGGCAGACGGCTTTCTTCCCCGTAATACATACCGAAGTTAATCTGCGGAAGCTTCTCCTTGTCTCGGTTATAGCCCCATTCCAGACTTTCTATCCCTTTGCTGTAAGAGGAGATAGAAGTTACATCATACGCCAGGTACTCCCCAGATCTTTTTGTTTTCATCCAGCCATTAAAAAATTGCAGCCGCTCAGTTTCCGTGATGCTGGAAAATAATCTGCTTAGTTCCGCCCCGGAAAGCGACCTCCGGCTGTAGCTGACGTGTTCTTCCTGCCAGTCACTGAGATAATACATGACATTGTCTTCGCAGAGCATATAATGTGCAACGGTCATTAGATCGTCCGCACGCTCTGCGAAAACCTTTCGCACCAATTTTTCCAGTCCAAGACTTTTTGCTACCCCTGAAAAAGCGCAGTAGCTTCCGCACGAACGAACCAATGACGTAGCTTCCTGCGCGGCAGGCTTCTTGAATATCTCATAATACCTTTGGTTGGGTATCATGAGACCACTTTCCATGTCCAATTTTCCAATAGAAACGCGTTTACTCGTCGGCTGTCCCTTTTCGTTTCGATAAGCACGCAGAACATATTGGATGTAAACCTTATCTCCGATAGGTACCTTCACACTATGCTTGGGAATCTCCACCTTATGATCGTAATCCAATGCCATACCAGCACCAGCTTTCTATCTATTATTTGTTATAATTATAACATACATCCTTAAAAAAGTAAAGAGAAAAACGCTTAAAAAATACGTTTTTCTCTCAAATTTCTGCTAATTTTTCCCTTAAAAGTTGGTATGTTATAATGCTCGAAAAATTTAAGTCTGAACTTTTCAGCATGAAAAGCGGTACAAATTGTAAGAAAATAGCCAGTATTCAGAACAAATACTGGCTAAATTCTGGCAGGGGCACAAGGACTTGAATTTTCAAGTGAAGTGTTATCTTGTGTTAAACTGTCCCTTTTTATACCGTTTTTCGGTGTTTTCTGAACTTTTTAACACCCTGTTTTACCCCCTTGTGTTACCATTTGTTATGCTCATAAGGGAAAAAATAAGGGAAAACTTTTTTATTTGTAATGCTGCATAGCGGGTATAAAAACCGAATAATCTTTTTCCCTGCTGCGTCCCGGCTTATGCCCCGCAGGGCATGGGAGCGACGCAATTTTATGAAATTGCATGGAGCGGGAGCAACCTTATTCCCCGCCTTGCTTGAGCTGCCGGATTGCAACCAGCTTTCACCCGTGGCGGGCTGACCGATTTCCCTTTTTTATCAGACCACCTTGAACAACAACTGCATATGCCCGCCGGAAGCATCTGCGCGGGAAGAAGTAGGCGGCTCGCAAAACGCAAGCCGTCTTTTCTTACACCTACAACCATTCCAATGATGCCAAGTAAACCGTCCGTTACAGTACCAACATTACTGTGGCAACCGTCTAATTCCCACTTTTCTTTTATACCATTTAGACAAGCACCACTACCCATTGGTAGATAGGTCTGAGCCGCCACTAAGGACGGCTCAGGTACAGGTTATCGGCAGTTAGGGGTTGGGGTTCGTATCAGAACGGGTGTTACAGGAGGGACACCACCAATAATCACATGCACTCTTTACCAACTCATCATAACTACAAGTATAGCAATCATAATGATTAAGAGCCTCTCGACCGGAGAAACTCTTTACATGAGCCATCCACAAAACCATTGGATCCGTACCATCTCTTGTCTCAAACACAGCACCACAAGTGCACTGAACAGCTTCTACTCTACGCCACTCTGCTTCTTCATGAATGCATGTCCAACAATGTACATGTTCCGTCGGTTCATCGACATCATGATCAGGACACGGGTCAGAGGGCTGCGTAGGCTCCGTAGGCGTTTCACCCTCAGACGGAACAACAGGCTCAAAGTAGTCAGCAGAGGGTTCTGTCGGCTCTGTCGGCTCCGTGGGGGCATTGCTGCTTTGGGTCAGCCCATAGAACCGCTGCAAGATAGCAGCGCACTCGGCGCGGGTTGCCGTCCCTAAGGGGTTTAGGGTCGTTGCGGAGTTGCCATAGATCACCCCAGCAGCCACCGCCCACGCAAAGGGCGTTTTTGCATAGGTGGAAATCTTTCCTGCGTCGATGTATTTGCTCAAGCTGTCGGTCTTGCTCACATCCAAGCCCTTAAACTGAGCATACCGATAGAAAATCGTTACCATCATTTCGCGGGTAATGGGGGCTTCCGGGCTGAATTTATCCGGCGCGGTTCCGTTGATGATGCCGTTCCCATATGCCCACACCAAAGCGGGATAATAGTATTCTTTCGTCTGAATATCCGTAAACGGCGTTGTGCCGGATGCGGCATGAGAACCGTCCATGCGGTACAGCACCGTTACCAGCATGGCACGGTTCATTTTTGTTTCCGGGCTGAATTTATCCGCAGCCGTTCCCGCCATCAGCCCCTTTTCATAGACGAACTGCACATTGTCCGCATACCAGGCATTTTCGGAAACATCGGTGAACGGATGATCTGCCGCCGTAATCGGCAAAACAAGGCAGACCACCAGCAGCGCCACGGCAAGCAGGACAGATATGGTTTTCTTCATGGGTTCCACTTTCCTTTCTTTCTGTAAGATGTTGTTCCATGCGTTCATTTTGGCGGCACCCATCACCGCCCAAAGCAAAAAGGTGCGCAGCCGAAGCCACGCACCGAAAAACGCATGGCTCCCATTTGTTGCCACACAAATTTCCGCCCATACGAAAGTATGCCGAAAAGAGCCTGCATTTTTACCAAAGCAAAATGCAAACTTTCATATGGGCATATATGAATTTGTGTGGCAACATTATTTTACCAACTTTGCAGGGAATATGCAACACCGCAAGGGAAATTTTTTCGCTTTTTTCGCTCTCCACCCCGGAGGGCGATTTTTGCGGCCATGTAATCCAAAAATTTAGCGGCAGCGCAAATACACTGCCGCTAATTGTTTATAACTGGTTTAGTGATTCATCCAGCTCAGATGATGCCATCAAATCACCTTTTTTTATATCCGTTTACAAGAATGCGTGCGTACAACTGCTTTAATTCTGCTTCATGCTTCTTTTTCTGAGCAGAGAGGCAATTTTCGTATTCTCTTTGCTGGAAATACAGTCGCTCAATCATATAGTCAACGATTGCTTTTTTGCTTTCATCTTTAGATTCTTCAAGGAATCTGTACCCATAGGTGTAGTTGATCACTCCATATTTCGTATCGACAATTTCATTCCATTGCTTGTTAAGGTGTTCAGCAAAATTTTCAAGTTCATTTTTAATCGTATCCAGTAATTCTCCTGTGTCGCTATCCCTTGCTAACTCGTAAAAATCCGGAGATTTATCATATTCCTCAAGCACTTCCTGCTTGACCCATTCCATTGTACCATGACCATCTAATATCAATTCTGGTGCAAACAATAAGCAGTCGCTTAAAGCCTTGACATAGTTTACTCCGCCTTGGTTTTTAAAATGCTTCGATCCAAAAGAATAATCAATTCTCCGTTTTATTTCTTTTGCGTCAAGTCTCTCAAAATCATCTTCAAAATCAACGTTATTGGAATAAATTACATCTTTGACATTGGCGTTGAGAAAATGGAGCGCAATATCATGCAATGTAACATCGCTGAGTTCCATCCAGTATAAGAATACATTCAGATTAAACCCTTGATGTTCCTCTCCATTAGTAAGTTGGTCTATCAGTCCATTGATGATTTTCCTGTTGCTGGCAGACAAGTCGTGGTATTGTCGAGCAGTTTTACTTTGCATATCTTTAAAGAATTGCTGTCGTATATGCTGTTGAGCTTTTTCCTTTGAATCATAAACCGCAACTAATTCACCAATTGAGAACTTCAACAGTTCTTCCATCTTGGGATAGTTCTTTTTCTTCTTGTCCATTTTATATCCTCCATGCTGAATAAATTCAACTGCTGTTGCCTTAGGTTCCGATTAAATTATAGCATTATTTTGTTAGAAAGCCATATCACCAATTCGCCATTTTTTTGTGAAATGACAATCAAAAAACCATCTGGTATGCTGGGCTCATCCAATCAGGAAATACGAGATTTTTTAGGAGGAAAAAGAAATGGCAATTTTAAACGACAAAAGGTTTGCTGCTGGCTTCACAGGACTTCCCTTTATCATCACCGGCGCGCGAGAAAAGCGCCGATTTGGAGCTGACGGGAAGGCAACGGACGTTATCGAGGCAGTACGCATCACTGCAGTCTCACAGACGGTAGGCGAAATAGCCATCGACCTATTCCCTTTTAGTCGCGAAAAATTCGAACGTTGCAGCACTTTTTTTGGTCTACAAATTGCTGTTGAGGACGTGATCGACATTGAAAACTGTAAGATCTTTGTTTTCAATGGTTCTTTGCGCGTCACGATTACAGCGGCTGACATTCAGCCCAAGATCGAGATCTGAAAGGAGGGGAATCCGAGATGTTTTGTCGCGTTAAAGTTCTTGTTGCGCGTGTTTTCGATAAGGCGCTACGCCCACGTGAACGTATCGTTGCCTTTTTGACGCTTCTTGTTCCCACGCTGCTTGTTATTTCGCTGCTGGTAATTTTAGCTGTTTTTGTCCGTTTTGCGCTGCCCTATCTGCTCGGTGCTGCCTTTCTGATTTTTCTTTTCTTTGGTGATCAGGTCGGTGGCGCTATCGAGCGCAGACGTGCAGCAACTCAAGCACAGGCTTTGCACGATATTCGGCAGCGTGAAGCCATCTGGCAGCGCCTGTCACTGTTAATCATCCCTGCCCTTGATCAGTTGCTTGGCGAAAAACTGCAGCCGGACGAACTCGTTTTCACCGGAACTGACTACATCCACGGTGAAGGTTTCTATTTTTCGCCGCCACGACTTCTGCGTGAAGCTGAAGTCAAAGAACTACGCCACCGGCTCATCCTTCGTCTCTACGCCAAGGCAGGCATGACCCGCGCAGAAATGAGCCGAGAACAACTCGTTATTGTTGCCCAAGATCAGATTTTTATTCGTTCCGATCCTCGTATTTTACGCCAATTCGACGTCGAACAATAACGCTTCCCCGTCTGCAAGGCTGCCAGCCAAAGCCCGTCAGGGCGCGGTTGGCAGCCGCAGTAGGCGGGCTGGTTTTTGACTTGATTTTTTATGAAGATTGACAGAATTCAAAATATCCGCCCAGAGCTTGCTGACGATATCGTCACTGTAAAAATCACCGGCAACGTAACAGAAATCCGATATATGAGCAGCTACTGCGGTGGAACGACAAGGAAAACGAGTAAATATAGCGGCATAAACACCCTGACAAATGAGACAGTTGAATTTGAACATAACTCTAATCGAGCACAGGATAAAGCAAGCGTCGCCCAAAGTTTGAAACGGCTCCGTGACCTTATCAACACGAATCTAACTGACCCTGAAACAGCCCTGTGGGTTACGTTGACCTATGCTAAAAACATGACCGACACAGAACAGCTTTATGAGGACTTTCGGCGTTTTTGGCTTAGATTTAAGTATTACTTAAAGGTCAACGGTTTGCCCAAGGCTGAATACATTGCAGCTGCTGAGCCACAAGCTCGGGGAGCCTGGCATCTGCATTGCTTGTTCCTATTTCAGTGTAAAGCGCCGTTTATTCCCAATGCCGAGATGGAACGGCTTTGGAAAAACGAGCCGAAAGACAAGGAAAAAGGCAAGGGCTTTACAAAAACCAAAGGGCTGAAAGGAAATGACAACCCCGGCTTGTATCTCACAGCATATCTTGGTGATATGGAGATCAATACGGACGCTGACGACAATGCTGATGAGGACGCTTCGCCGGATTGTCAGAGCAAGCAAAAGAAAAAGTCTATCATCAAGGGTGCAAGAATGAATCTGTATCCAACTGGATTTAATCTGTATCGTCATAGTCAAGGTGTAAAGTATCCCACAATTATTAAGGACATCACAGAAGCGGAAGCGCAGATAATGGTGGGTTCAGTGGAGCCTGACTATGAAAAGACTATTGGCTTTATAGACGAAAATGGCGAAATGGTGAATTTCATCAATTATCGCCAGTACAACAAGGCAAAAAGGAGTACACAAGAAGATGAAAATTGTTCGAATTGAGGATGCACCGCTTGTCCTCAAAGTTAAAGACCTGCCCCCACTTCTCAAAGTTGGACGCAACACCGCCTATGAGCTGGTTCGCTCCGGGAAGATTCACAGCGTGAAGGTCGGTCGCGTGTATCGTATTCCGAGGGACGCAGTGATAGATTATTTGCTGAAAAGTTCGTAAATTCACCGAAAAATATTGCTTTTTCCCCGCATTTCTGGTATAATAATGGTATACCCGCTATGCGGCAAAAGGAGGGTTTTTCATGCCGCATAGCAACCAGAAATCAAAAAAATCAGCCGCCGGAATCGGCACTATCCGCAAAAAGACCGTCAGCCGAAAAGGAAAGGAATACACCTTTTGGGAAGCCCGCTATACCGAGGGCTACGACCCCGGCACGGGAAAGCAGATTCAGCGCTCCATCACCGGCAAGACCCAAAGGGAAGTAGCCCAAAAGCTGAAAGCCGCCACCGCTGCCATTGACGCAGGGACTTACACCGCCCCTTGCAAAATGACCGTTGGGGAATGGCTGGACATTTGGGCTGCGGAGTATTTGGGAGCCGTGAAGCCATTAACGGAACGCACCTATACCGAACAGATCAAGACGCATATCAAGCCTGCTTTGGGGGCAGTGAAAATAGAAGCTCTGAATACACACATGATTCAGCACTTCTACAATTCCCTGACGAATGGCAGTGCAGCGAATCTGTCCCCGAAAACGGTCAAGAATGTTCACGGTGTTTTCCACAAGGCGTTGCAACAGGCTGTTGCCAATGGCTACATTCATCAGAACCCCGCCAATGCTTGTATCTTGCCCAAAATTCAGAAGCCGGAAATCAAGCCCTTGGAGCCAAAGCAAATTGCAATGATGCTTCAAGCCTCGGAAACAGACGATTACTGCAACCTTTTTACCGTTGCACTGTTTACGGGAATGCGGCAAGGTGAGCTGCTGGGTTTGTCATGGGACTGCATTGATTTCGCCAGCGGAATCATTACGGTAAAGCAGCAGCTACAATACAAGGACGGACGCTATTTCCTCAGCACGCCCAAAAGCGGAAAGCCTCGGACGATTCTCCCCGCCGCCATCGTTATGGACGCTCTGCGTCATGAGCGGGAAAAGCAGGCGCAAGCACAAAAAGAGGTTGGAAGCCTTTGGAATAATCCATTTCACTTGGTATTCACGGATGTATGCGGAAAGAACTTAGTCCGCCGAACCGTTGTGAAGCACTTCAAAGCAGTTGCAGAACGGGCAGGGCTTGAAAAGGAAGTGCGGTTTCACGATCTGCGGCACAGCTTCGCAGTAACTTCCCTTTACGCCGGGGATGACATCAAAACGGTGCAGACAAATCTCGGTCACGCCACCGCCGCCTTTACCTTGGATGTTTACGGACATATCACGGAAAAAATGCGGCAGGACAGTGCCAGTAGCCTAAATTCCACAAGAATTATCACATACAAACTCTCCGAGGTCGGGGAGGTCAAG
>JBJDYD010000029.1:0-15838 GCA_051867015.1 Faecousia sp.
CAAACCATGGTAATGCTGCCGGCTTCGGTGCAGGTGGCTTCCTTGTGTTCTCCCTCTACTGCGCTGTGTCCCAAAGCGGGGATCTCCTCCGTGGAGAGCGCGATGCCGCAGCGGCCGCAAACCATGGTAATGCTGCCGGCTTCAGTGCAGGTGGCTTCCTTGTGTTCTCCCTCTACTGCGCTGTGACCCAGTGCGGGGAGCTTCTCCACGGACAGCTCCGCGCCGCAATCGTCGCAGACGGTGGTGATGCTGCCGGCTTCGGTGCAGGTCGCCTCGACGGTGACGGTGGAGGTGTTCGTATGCTTGCAGGTCTCGTAGGTGATATTTTCGGAACCGAGGATACTGCCGTTTTCGCCGACGGTCAGTGCAAGGTTCCACGGCACGATCAGTGCGCCCTCAATGCGCAGCTCGCCGTCGATGGTCACGTTCTCGCCCAAGCGGACGGTCGTGCCTGCGGGAATAACGGAGTAGTCGCCGGCAGGGATATCGGTTCTGCCGTCCCAAGAGACGGTGGGCAGCTCGTTGAGGCTGCAGCGCTCGACAACCATGTTCTTCTGGCTGCCCAGGGTGGTGGTGACCTTCACTTCCTTGGCAAAGGCGTTCCAGCCGAGGCCGATCACGCCGCCGGGCACGGTGACCTCGGGCACGCCGACATAAGTGACGGTGGTGGGGTAGGTGCTGTAGTCATATTTGTAGCCTTCAAACGCCTGCGGACCGATGTACTGGAGAGAATCCGGCAGGCTGACGGATTCCAGCGGGTCGCTCTGGAATGCCTTTTCACCGATGTAAAGCAGGCCCTCCGGCAGCTCAATCGCAGTCAGCGCAGTACAGTCAGAGAAGGCATTGTTCTTCAGATACTTGACGGTGCTTGCCATCTCGACCTCAGTCAGCTCGACGTTGTTGGAGATGCCGTAGGAGCCGACCATCTCCAGTCCCTCGGACAGAACAACTTTCTTATAGTGGTTGCCGGAGAACGCGGAGACATTCCAGGTTTCCAGACCGGCGGGAACGACCAGCGTGTCCGGATTCCACACGCCGCTCCACACCAGATTGTCCCAGCCGCCGTAGCCGAAGGACTGACGACCGTTGAGGGTGGTCAGACCGGCAGGGATGTTGATATATTCCAGTTCGTGGAGCTGGTCAAAGGCGCGCTCGCCGACGGTTGTAATAGTGTCGGGCAGATGCACCTCGGTGATATTGTACTTCTGCGAGAAGAGCTTGTCCCCGACGGCGGTGACGGTATAGCTCGTCTCGTCGCCCTCGCAGGTGACCGTTTCGGGGATGGTAACGACGCCGGTCACCGTCTGCTCGTTATAGCCCGTGACCATGACCTCATTCGCGGAGATGGGCATATAGTCGATGCCGTCCACGGTAAAGGGTGCGCCGGAGTAGACCTCAAAGGGCAGACCGTCTCTGGTCATCTGACCCACATAGCCGCTGCGGCGGACAGCCGCGCCGGCGGTGGCACTCTTGACCTCAGGAATGACACTCTCCACATCGGGATGGAGGAAGAAGCTGCTCATCGTCCCTTGTCCTACATAAGCCACATTGGCGCCGAAGGTAATGGAGCGGACATAACGGCACCAGTAGAAGACATTGCTGCCCACATAGGTGACGGAGTCGGGAATCACAAAGTCATAGCAGTTGTTCAGACCCGCATAGGCGAAGTCGCAGATGGTGGTAACGGTGGATGGAAGCTCCATTGCGGTCAGACCCGCCAAATAGAAGGCACCGTAGCCGATTTCTTTCACACCTTCTGGAATCTCAATCTCCGCCAGCGCAGAGGTGCCGTAGAAGCAGTAGGTGGGGAGCCGTTCCACGCCCGACTCGATCGTCACGTCCGTCAGCGCGGCGCAGTCCATATATAGTCCCTCGGTGTCCTGCGCTGCGACGGGAAGCTCTGCCTTGGTCAGGCTGGCACAGTTAGAGAAAGCGCGATCGCCGACGCTCTCAATCTTGTCGCCAAAGGAGACCTCCTGAATGCCGCTGAAAGAGAAGGCATAGGCGCCGATATAGCGGAGGGATTCGGGCAGGTCGAAGTCTGCGTTGCTGTCGGTATAGAAGGCATAGGTGCCGATCTCCTCCAAGCCCTCCGGCAGATTGATGGAGGTCAAGCCGGAGTTGAACCAGGACAGTTGGAACGCATAGTCACCGATGACCCGGACGGAATCGGGTAGGGTGATTGTTGTCAACTGGCTGCACAGCTTGAAGGCATTGGGTCCAATCGTCGTGACGGTATAGTCCACACCCTCATAGCTCACGGTTCCGGGAATCGTCAGCTCTGCGGGCAGCTCGGGATAGGGGTTAACATACTCGCTGGCGGCGTTGGGGTTGCGGATGAGCTGGACGGTGTCCGCACCGGTGATCTTGAACCACAGACCGTCCGCTTCAAAGGTCTGACCGAGCAGGTCGGTCTCGCTGGCGCTCACGCGGGTGTCCCACACGTCGGGGGTCGCCTCGGCGGAGGGCTTGTCCACGGTGGCGTCGGGATCGGGGGTCTCCGGCTCCTCCGGCGGCAGGGTCTCGTCGCCCACGGTGACAACCGCAGAAGCAGTCAGACCGCTGTCGGCTTTCACAGCGATCACCGTCTGACCCTTGGAAACACCGGTGACAATACCGTTTTCGTCCACAACGGCAACCGTCTCGTCGGAGCTGGTCCATGTCAGCTCGAGGCTGTCTGCCAGACGAACGGGCAAGACGCGCAGGGACATAGCCTGGCTGTCTCCCACTGCGACGGTCATGTTGCTCAGGCTCAGGTACTGCGGGCCTAGGTCGACATAGACCTGTGCCTTATTCAGCGCGTAGTCGGAGACAGAGAGTTTGATTCTGCCGGGGTTCAGACCGTTATTCTTCAGGAACTCGCAAAGACCATCCAGGTCGAGGATGACCTTGCTCTTGCTGCCCTGCTCCTCAATTTCCGCGAAGTTCTCCACAGTGTAGGTCAGCAGGTAGGTGTTGGTGGAGTCGATGATGTCAACGATGCGCACATAGTGGTCGTCCTGCACGTCAAACGCCAGCTTAAACGCGCCGTCCTCGGCATCCACATAGCACTGGATGTTGCTGATCTCCGGCGCGCCGGCATCCAGCCAAATGGGATAGGTCACGGAGGTCGTGCTGTCGCTTTGGGCGGTGTTGCCGGAGAAGGTCAGATCGTAATACCTGCCGGTGGGGGCATAGTCGCCGTCATAAGCGCCGGTTTCTTCGTTGTAGTACCGACCCGTCCAGCCGTTGGTGAGAATCTGTGTGTTGTAATAAGTCTGCGCGTTATAGTAATAATAGCTCTTGGTCAAATACTTGCTGCCGATGCCCCAAACCGTCTCGCCGCTCTCGTCCGTGATCCTAGCGGAGAAGTCCGTCAGGTTGCGGCGGGTCGTCAGAATGATGCCCAGTGTTTGGGGCGCATTGTCGAGCTCGCTGGAGAACGCCAGACGGTCGTAGTTGTAGGGATCCTCTTCGTTGTAGGCATTCTGACCGAGGTAGTAGCCGGAGCCGTTTGCATTGACCGTAGCAAAGATGGTCGGCTGGAGCTGCCAGGCGGTGTCGGGATCGCCCTCAAAGACGGTGCCGGCATCCGTCCAGTCGCCGCAGAAGCCGAGGTACGGCAGTGTCAGGGTCACGCCCTCGGTCGGCTGGAGGTACACATAGCCCTCGACATAGTTGCCGTTTTCGAAATTGGCAAACAGCTCCTTAAGATATGTACCGCTCAGGGTCAGGGTCGCGGTAACGGTGACGGTCTGTCCCGCACCGACGGTGACCATACCTTCACGATCCGCGCAGGAGAAGGTCATCTTGAAGTCATCCTCGCCTAAGCGGCGGGTCACACCGTCGGCAAAGGCGACGCCGCTCTGCATCGTAATGCCCTCGGACAGGGAGACGGCAGACAGCGTATAGGTAATGTCCGCATCGGAGATATTGTGAATGTCAAAGGAGAATTTGTAAATGCCGTACTGATTCCAGCCCAGCTCCGCCTTCGGGCGCGTCACCACGATGCTGCTGTCGGTCGGGTCGACATTGTCCACGGTCAGGTAAGCGCCGCTCGTCACCGCGTTATACACGTTGACCACGCCTGCGCCCTGCCAGCGGGGACCGTACTCGTCGCCCGTCTCATTCCGTGCGGGAACGGCAGTGCTCATCAGCAGCGCGTCGGTCACGTTGCGCAGCTCGGTGGGGTTGGTGATGTTTTGCTCGTCCTTTAGGTAGTTGCGCACCAAAGCGGCAGCGCCCGCCAAATGCGGCGTCGCCATGGAGGTACCGCTCATTGCGGCATAGCCGCCACCGATCATGGACGAGACAATATTGCCGCCGGGTGCCGCGATTTCCGGCTTCATGCCCAAATCGGTCGCGGGGCCCACGCTGGAGAAGGAGGACATCTGTCCCGCATCGGAAGACGGCAGGAGCGCCTTCCATGGAATTTTTTCTTCGGTGGGCGTGTTCCACGGGTATTCGTTTACGGTGGAGGGACCGAAGGTGACATAGTTGTTGCCCGCAGAAGCAGCCTCGATGAGCTTCAAGCCGTCAGCGTTACTGATGCCGACCATACCGCCGTTAAAGGTGTTGTACGCCGGACTGAAGGAACCGCCTGCGTTATTGTAGATGATGGCGCCCTTTGCGCCGTGGCTTCTGGCGATCTTGAGCTTGTCCTCAAAATTTGTCTGACCGCGTTGGATCAGCGCGAGCTTGCCGGTGAGGTCGCCCAGCTCCGCATAGTCCTCCTCCGCGCCGATGCCGGGGACAACCACATATTCAAAGGTCAGGCTGGTGCTGTTCCAGTCTGTGATCTGGCCCCACATGCTGCCCGTCGTGCTCGAGGGGGCGTAGACCATCTGACCGAAAGCGATCTTTTCCTCGCCCAGCAGGAAATAGTCGCTCTCCACGGCGCAGTTTTGGACGCTGGCGACGGACATCGCCTCGTAGCCGGTGGAGGGGCTGCCAACGATGGAGTTATCCACCGCATCCGCCATGGCAAGGCTGTTGCCATACTGATTGGCGTAGGAGGCGTTGGTATCGTTGCCCGCTGCGACCATCAGGTTGATGCCCGCGTCCCAGCAGTTGTTATAGACTTCCTCCTCGGTCTCGCGGTACCAGTTAAAGCCCGCCGCGGAGCCGAGGGACATGTTGATGGAGTCCGCGCCCAGCTTGACCGCGTCATCCAAGCCTGCCATAATGATATCGTCGCCGGTGGAACCGCCGCCGTCGGCAAAGACCTTCATAATCATGAGCTGCGCGTTGGGCGCGACGCCGAAGAAGTCCTCGCCGTTGTTGCCCGCGACGGTGCCCGCCACATGGACGCCATGGTCGATGTCGCCGTTGACGTCCGTATCCTTGTCGGCATAGTCATAGGCGTAGGGCACCTTGGCATTGACATAGGTCTCATTGCCGTCCGTAATGCCGGAGGACAGCACATTGCCCGCAACCAGCTCCAGCATATCCTCCTTTGTGTATGCCACGGTCTCGGGCATCACGGAGAACGCCTCGTGGTCGGTGTCCAAGCCCGTGTCCAAAATGGCAACCACCGCGCCGGAGCCGTCATGTCCCTCATAGGACAGATCCTGATTCACCGCATCGGAGCCGATCATACCGGTGCTGTTGTTCATCGCCACATCATAGCTGCTCTGATCGGTGGGGATGTCATAATAGGTGACCGGAGTGATGCGCTTGACGCCGGAAAGCTGCTCCGCCTTCTCGATCATGCCGTAGGGCATCTCTAAAGAGAAGCCGTTGAGCACAGCGGTGTAGTCAAAGGAGTTGCTGTCGCTCGCCTTGCCACCGCAGAGCTTCAGAATGCTGCGCTTGACGCCGGCATGGCTGTTTAACAGCGCGCGATCCGCAGCCGCGCCCTCATTGGTAGCCAGGTAGGCAGCCATGTCGCCGCTCTGCCCCACCTGCATGGCGCGCTTCACCAGCGGCTCGTCCTCCATGACGACGATAACCGTCACCATGTCATTGGGCGCGTAAAGCGTGTCGCCGGTGCCGATCTGCTCCGGCTCCTGCTCGGTGAGCGTCCATTCGCCGCCCTCCAGCTCGACGACATTGTCCACACCATCGGTCGAAATCGCTTCGACCAATTCCGGCTTAACCGCGTCGCTGCCGCCGTTGTCGGTGTCGGTTGCGAAAACCGTACCGGGCAGGCAGGAAAGGGTTAGGACAAGGCAGAGCAGAATCGCAATGATCCGTTTGCTTGTTTTCATACTTCCACTTCCTTTTTCCATTGATCCTTTGAGGCTCGATCTTATTTGTCCGTTTGACATTTTTAAATAAATATCGAAATCCCTCGAATTATTTTTAATATACTACGACATTCTTCGAATGTCAATCCTATTTTTTTCATTTTGTCTTCGATATATATCAAAATATCATAAATTTTCTCTCGAAAAATTGTGTACTTTATCCATTGCGTCCGAATCGGCTTATGTGATACAATGAAACCGATGCGGGCTGCGGACCGTTTTCGGCAAGCGCCGCCTTTGGGAGGGTCATATGAGTATCAGTGTTCATGCACATTTAGATCCGGCAGTAGAGACAATTCTCCTGCTGGAGCGGAGTAACAGCGGCGGAAGCATTCCCGCCTCCATTGAGGGCGCCGTCGACTCCTATGCGGAAAAATTCAATATTCCGGTCGCACAGCTTGAAGCACTTGTTCAGCCGTTATTGGCGATGGAGCATGAGCTTTCCGCCCTTTTAGAAGGTCGGGAAGACCTGTGGGGCGATATGTTCTACTGCAATTCCAAGGCGGAGAATCTGCTGGCATGGGGCTTTTTCTATTTAGAGCGGCAAAAGACCCGCATGGTATTTGACCCGCTGCTTCGGCGGCGGCTGATCGCCCTGATGCTGAACTGCGCTTTGGGGAGTTTAGACGGTGTAGAGGATCTGCACTCCTTGATGGTTTTTTTAGAGCGTTTCCCCGGCAGCAACCAAACCAAATGGATCTGCGCCAAACTTTGGCAGGAGCCTGAGCGGTTTTATGACAAGTACCGCCGCATGGTGGCGCTGGCGGAACCGGTGGTGGCAAAGTACGATGCGGCACTGCAGCCGTTGATTCAAGAGACTGTCTCCATGGCGCAGCAGGCGTTGCGGGAGGATCCCATGTCGCTTTGGGATCAGTTGGGCATGACCTCCACGGCATACCTTGACAACCTGATTCTCTGCCCCATGGCGAACAATTTCGGCGGCATGGGCATCATTTGGGATCATACCGCCCCCGAAGTTCCCGCCTTTCTGATGATCGGCTTGCTGCGTCAGTCCATCTGCGAATTGGGCAGGCGTTACGGCGACAACAGCGAATTTTTGACGGATCGCCTCAAGTCTCTGTCCGATCAGCGGCGCATTGAAATTCTGAAAGCATTGAAAAGCGCCCCGATGTACGGTCAGGAGCTGGCAGATCTGCTGTCTCTGTCGCCCGCTACCATCTCCCATCACATGAGCTCTCTCATCGGCGCGGGCTTCGTCTCCGTAGACCGCCGGGGCAGCAAGACCAGCTACACCCTGCACCGTCAGAATTTAGACGCTTTCCTGCGCAACCTGCGCTTTACCCTGCTGGACAAATAGAGTTCATAGCCCATTCTGCACAAATCACCAATGAGAGCGGAGCATCCGCCATCATTGGTGATTCGTCTTCTTTCCATATAGTCCTCTGTAATGTAGGGATCTGTCCCCGCATTACATGGAGTTTCACAGCAATCATCCGCGGAGGCTTTTGACATTTGTTGACTGTCTCATTTTATTTTACAAGCCTGTATGTGCTGTGTTTCACTCCGCCCGTTTTAAAATGTCTCCATAGTCAATCTTAATCAGCGGTTTATTTCCGATTCTGTCCGCTGCCTGATATGCCATATGCCCGACAAATCCAACATAGTTCATTGTCATATCTTCATTGATGGCAAAAATGCTGTCTGCTTCTCTTTGCGTTGGCTTCACACCGTCATGGAATGTAAAGCCTTCATTCTCTGCATCCGTCAAAAACTGCCTGCCTATTTCCCGGCTTGCAAGGTAAATATAGATTCTGCCGGAATGAGCGGATAACAAAGATTTGATATGCAATATATTCACCCCCTTTACTTGTCGTTCCATAAAGGGAGCGGGAATAAAAAAATCACATCCATCGTTACCGGTGGATGTGATTCCAATTCACTATGACTCACACCATCGGTCTGACTTTAGCACCTTACCTCTTGGCAGGTTGCCGGATGGTCACAGGGTCAGTCCCTCGCATCACTCTTTATGGTTATGTATATAATATAATCTGCTGCTTGCAATTTGTCAATACTTTCCTGAAATTTGCTTTGCCTAAGCTGAAATTTGCTTTGCCTAAGCTGCTTGCAGTCCTATCTCGATAACTACTGAATCCCTTTTCGGCGGTAGATTAGCAGCAGGATCGTAAAAAACACGACTGCGCAAATTAACGCTGAATAGGTGTTGACCTGTGCGCCGGACATTGGGACAAACTTTCTTAGAGCATTGCGGAACATGGAAAATGCGCCAAGTTGACGGTAGAAGCCGCCCGTCTCAAGCCCGAACCACGTCAGCATCAAAATCAAGGTGACTGCTTTAGAGCGGGTAACGCATTCGAGCAATATGGTAGCTGAATAACAGCAGATCAGCATCGGCACACTTTGTAGATAGAGAAAGTCCCATTCAATCACGGGCGGCTGCGTACCCTTTGGT
Organism: Faecousia sp.; assembly: GCA_051867015.1. Classification (GTDB taxonomy): domain Bacteria; phylum Bacillota; class Clostridia; order Oscillospirales; family Oscillospiraceae; genus JAZOXB01. Next base: position 8,662 of record JBJDYD010000029.1, read on the forward strand.
AAGTATTGACAATTCTCGGCGGCTGATAATGTCATGGCATTTGCCGCACGGATTGACACGGGCAAATACAGCAGCACAATCGGCAACAATGTCACCAAAGGGCGCAGAACCAGCAGCACAGATTTGGGAATGTACAGTGTTTGCAGATACTCTCGTGGTGGTGTTCGGAATGTCTCTTCAAACTGGACTGCCGCCAACAGGCAGCAAAAGACACAGGGAATCAACTGCGCAAAGATAAGTGCCTGTGTAGAAACCTCGACACCATCTTCACCCAGCATTGGAAAAGTGCGGTATGGCAATGCCGCCACCATCAGATAGCCGAAATAGGCGAGCATGATCAGTCCCAGCCACCGGCACTGACGATAATCCATGCGGAGCATCCCACGCGCTTTCACACGCTACCTCCGGTGAGATAGGTCCAGATATCCTCGGTCGTTGCAGAAATCGGATCTCCGTCAGGCGGCGTTTGTTCCGATACAAAGTGCCAGGTTTGGACACCGTTGACTCGGTGTGCAGACACTACCGGATACCTTGCCAGCCATGCGGGTCGTTGCGGTGCGGAGAAAGCATATAAACGCCCCTGCAGCACCGAGCGGTATTCCTGATAGGTGCCCGCAAAAACGATTTTACCCTTGGAAAGCATCAAAACAGAGTCCGCAAGAGATTCCAAGTCGTCCAGAATATGGGTTGACAGCAGTACGCTGACACCTTCAAAGGCTTCCTGCACCACTTGATAGAACGCCATACGCTCTTTGGGATCCACCCCTGCTGTCGGCTCATCCAGCACTGCCAGCCTTGGTGAACCGATCAAAGTCGCAGCAATACCGACACGCTTCTGGGTGCCGATGGAACAGGCGCTGAAACGGCGGTTCAGGAAGTCCAAAACATTGGCCTTTTGTGCCGCTGAACGCACGCAATCATCTCGTTGACTCCGTTCAACACCGGTTTCTTCTGCCACAAAGCGCAAGATATCTTGCACACGCAGGGAGGGGTAGACAGAAAACTCCTGCGGTAAGTATCGAACGCCGCTTTGCGGAATCGAAATGTTACCGCTGTCCGGCTGAAGAAGACCCAGCATATTTTTTATCAGTGTTGTTTTGCCACTGCCGTTTTCACCCAAAAGGACAGTAATCCCCGGTTTCAGTGTAAAGGACACATCCTGCAAAACAGGCTTATGCTTTCGATAGCCGAAAGTTACATGTTGAAGCTCCATTTCAATTCCTCCTGTCAGCCTAAGCCAAAGTTTCCAATCCCATAATCTGCATAAAGAACCGGGAACCATCCGGTGTTATATGAGTACCGAAGGATCAGCAGTTTTTTCGGCGAAAATTCTCCGTTGGTTGCAGTCATTTTTGCCTCGCCATCCAAATAGGCACCATAACTCTGCATTGTTTGCAGAGCTTGTTCCGTCCGGATCATGCCATTTCCGGCAGACTGGATGACTGTCATATCGCCCAGCATCACGGTGTCAAAAAAGCCGGAGAATAAACATATGCCGGATGCCTGTCCGGTGAGCTGGTTGCCGTCTATGTTTAGATTGGAGGCGAGCGTCATTCCTCCCGCTACTGTGATGCGGTAGTTGTGGAGGGTCGTATCGTTAGGAATCTCCGGCAGCAGCGCAAAAGAGGAGGGAATGGCAGCCAACCCGCCGGAGGTGACAAACAACTCCAAATTACTCAGCTCTGATATGTAGTAAACTCTGTTTTCATAGATTGCGTCTATCACAAAATCCCCGGACTGCGGTAATTGGTCGGCGGATATGGTGATCATGTCTCGTTTTCTGTTGAAGGAAAGGGTGCGCCCATCGCAGGTAAAGACAGGATTAAACCCCTCATCCAGCCGGAATATCAAATCCCCGCCGCCATCACTTTCCAGCGTCATCATTACGCTGACCGCACAGGGCTCTCCGATTTCAACGCTTCCTTCATAAGATTTAATGTGGTAGCCCGGTGTATAGGTATCGTAGTGATAGTCCACTTGCAGCTTCTCGTCTGTGCGATAAGCCGCTGGGTAGAGGCGGAAGAATACAACGCCAAGCACAGCCGCCAACCCCAAACAGGCAATGCATCCGGCAAAACGAAGTGGTGCGGCGGTACGGCGTGGCTTTCGGCTCCAATGTCCACTTATGGATAGGACTGCGGCCAGACCAATGAGCAGCTTGAAGCCCCAGCGAACCCAGTATTCATGGTCCAACATGGGACCTGCAAAGTCTGTATATAAGCTATGAGGGACCATGACATTGACCGAAAACAAGTCTGACAGCTTTGCCGCCGGAGATGCCACCTCCGCCATGGGTGCCACTGCATCGGAAGTCAGCCATAAAAGGACAGACTCATTCAAATGGGTAAACACCAAGGTGGCAGGCACAACCAGCAGATACAAGAATACGGATCTTCCCAAACAGCCCGCCGCAAACCCCAGCGACTGCGCCAAAAAGAGCAACAGACCATACTGCGCAGCGATTGCCAACGCAGCTCGCACGCAATAGCGGAAGCCTGCTTCTACGCTGATTAAGTTACAAACACAAAATAACACCAGCAGTACAACCAAGCAACAAGAGAATACAAACAACGCCGCGAACCGCCAAAAACGCGTTTTGCCTTGTGAAACCAAGCAGCTTATTTCAACCGCATTGCTTGCCTGAGCAAAATAGACCGCAATGCAAAAAGCAAAAACGAACCATGCCACCTGTAGATACTGCATCCCGCTGAGCAAGAAATATCCGTTGATGTATTCACCTGCCTTCACATGAAAAAACATAAAATATGTTGCTGCAGCAGCGCTCAGTATAAGAAAAATCCAATACAGCAACGAACGCCGAAGAAGCCGCAAATTGAGCCGTAAGTATCGCATAATATTCCTCCGTTTCTCAATGGGTACAATGCGGGGCAGCCAAGATGCGTGTTGACTGCCGCCATAAATCAGTCTACTGTGTAATGCCGGTTGTTCATCACAAACTGTGGGCCCAAACAGTTTGTGATTGGGCAAATTAATAATAAACGCCTGTTTAGCGTCTATTATTCCATGAGTTAGCTTTTCTAAAAGCCTTCGTTGTCATTATAAATTATATGTTTTTATTTTTCAATCCGAACTGCACGAAAATGCCTTTTTTGCGTTCAAATGGTCATTTGCACAAAAAGCGGTTGAGCAGTGCATATACTTCATTGCTCAACCGCTTATTTTTCAAGTGTTTATTTTGTCGTTACAATTGTTTGCAAGGAAAATCGTATAACGCAGTGGACTTTTCTTGCCTTCTCATCATAGTACATTGTGGATACTCCACCGTATTTTTTTACGACCCTTGCAATACTTTTCATTCCAACACCGTGAACGATGGTATCTTTTTTCTTTGAACGATATTGCCCACTTCCATCCACTTCCGGTGCCGTATCGCAAGAGTTGACCATCGTAATAATAACGGATGACTGGTTCAAACTCCGGCTTATGGAAAAATCAATTTCTCGTTTCTCTGAATCCTTTGCTGCTTCTACAGCATTAGATAGTAGATTATCAAATAATGCGGTCTTGCTTGGCGCATCCAAAAAAGTTACACACCCCTCGCGAACATCGCAGTGAAAGTCAATACCTTCGTTTTTGCATTCTTCCGCAGTATGATGGAGAATCAGATTCAAAATCACATCGTTGCTCCGGCGAATTGAATCTTTCATCGGAAGGCTTTCTTCCAGCTTTGCGGTGTATTCCACTATCTCAGCATTCCGGCATTCGTTGGCAAGACTGCCAATGGTACGGATGTGGTTCTTGAAATCGTGAATGAGGATCTTCATGGATTCCGTCTGCTCTTGCAGCACATGATAATACGCCATGTCTGCCTGCTCTTTTTGAAGGCTTAGCTGAAGCAGCGTTTTTTCCTGATTTGTCTTTCTCAGATATTGATATAATAGCATCATCGCCACATTGACTGCCAACAGAATGAACATATTGACTGCCACCAAAATTTCCGATGCCTGCGTAAATCCAAAATGGAAACCGAGATACACGCAAGCCAGTGCTACCAGCAAAGAAAATACAGGCACTCCGCAAAAAAGAAGCATCATTTTTGGCTCGTCTTCGGTGTCCTTTTGATACGAAAATACACGTGCGAAAATGGTCGTGATTGCAAAATACAGCAGCTTACTGATGACCGCCATGGCAATCAGCATGGAAAGATTGGAACGATATGCAGTGAAGCCTTGGAACAACCCGCTTAAAAGCAGGGAGGACAACAGCTCTGTCAGAAGCAATACAAAGCAGACAAAGGCGGTTTGTAATACCGCGGTTTTAACAGAACAGCGATAATTCAAAAATAGCAGAATCAGATTTCCCGTAAAATAAAGTACAGCATTGAGGGCCACCGTATCAACAGAGAATAGGCAAAGAAGGACGGAATAAAACACCGCAAAGCAACCCATCAGCATAAGAGGCTTGCGTTTTCTGGAGAACAGGTGCTCAAAATACTGCCATGTGATGATTGCTTCTGCAAGATAGATCAAAAGGTAACACAAAATTCTGGCCGTCATTTTGTACTCTCCAAAAAAAGCAGGAATGTATCTTTGAACTGTGTGTATTTGCGACGAGTCAGGAAAGCCGTTCGTTCCATTCCGTGGCAGCGCAGCAAAATCGTGTCTTTGCAGAAGGAGTGGACATATCTCATATTCACAATGAAGCTGCGGTGCGGTGAGAAAAAGCACGGAAGTGTCAGCAATTTCAGCCAATGCTCCATCCTCTGTGTGCTTTCCAAAACTCCATCAACTGTAAAAACCTTTGTCTTACGTTGACTTGTCTCCACACAGACGATATCCTCCGCACGACAGATCAAGATGCCGCTTCCCGTCTCAATGGGATACTCGACGGTGTCCATGTTGTATTGGTAAATTGCGTCCTTCAAATTCCGAAAAAGGCGGTTTTTGTCAATCGGCTTAGACAAATACCGAAACACCTGAAAACGCATTGCCTCGTCCAAATAATCCGGATACGCAGTGATAATGAATATTTTGATATTTGGATTCCACTTTTTCAGATGCACACCGACGTGGATCCCGCTCATACCCGGCATTTCTACATCCAAAAAAGCAATATCAGCCTGTGTTTCCTGCGCAATGAGGGTCTCTCCACTGGTGTATGCAGCGTATTCAGGCTGAGCAGTACCAAATCTGTGGAAAAAATCTGCCACATATTTTTGCATCTGATCCAAATCAGCGGTGTTGTCATCACAGAATATCACCCGCATCGTATTACCCCCTCATCCTAACAATGCGCATTTTCCCTTTGGAAACAAGATAGCACAAAGCAACGTGTGCATCTATTAGATTTTTGGGTTATGATAATAGACCTAAATAAAATTGTCATGATTCCACGACTCACTTTGCCTCTCTATCAGAAGCTTCACAATGCCGGAAATTAGCGAAACATCCTCTCTTGTGCAAAGCTGCAACCCTTCTATGATACTCTGTGGGACATGACTGGAATGCATATTTCCCATTAATAGATAGTCCGGCGTTACTTCTAAGGCGTTACAAATACTGATCAAAACCTCAAGACTTGGTCGCTCTTTACCGCATTCAATGCTGGAAAGATGGTTATTTGATATGCCTATCTTTTGAGCTAAGGCATTTTGACGCTGTCCCTTCTCTTTGCGCCTATTTGCAATTCGCCGTCCAAGACGCGCATAGTCTATCTCCATATCAATCACCTCATCAATTGAACCAATTCAAGCCTTCAATAGCAACAATCTATGGTAGAATTTTTTACATAGTTGTATTTCTTTCAACGTGACAAAAGATAAACTGTAATAGAACGATATGGCTGTGTATTTTATCAAAAAGTTCTATTGCGGGGTACTCTGCATTACATTCAATCTGCTAACAAAGGTCAACACAGAAAGAGCAAATCGCTATAGACTGCCTCAATCATATCACAAACTACAAAGAAGGTAAACACCTAAGTGATGATGATTAATAGTAATTGAACTTGGATGGAAAGACGGATGGAACAAATTTTGGTAATTTGTAGCAGAATAATTCTGTAGTATAATGAAATTTATAAATAAACAGTAGCAATAGAACGTTTTAGCACCGAATATGTCGTTTTCTTTCAGCACTATTGTTGTTTAGCGTATATCAATGTACTATTTAGATATGTCAGACACAAATGGAGTCAATTGGAAGGGTATTTTGTGAAAACTAAAATCAACAGGAAAACAAAATTGCCCATTTGGTTGGCAAAGCGTTGAACGCTACACTGTTTGTTAGCGCCAACACGAAGGCCGGCATTATGATCCACCAGCCTAATACGATTGAACAATAATCAGTATTCCGGTTTGCATCGTTAGCTCTTCGCATGATGCAAATTTGAAACAAAATGATGATGGAAAAGACCCGAACGATGGGGAAGCACATCAATTTGGCTTGGATCGTACCGTTTGGAGGGGTAACGATGATGAAAGCTGTTTTTCGAAGCACCCGGCAGAAGCGCGCCCTTTGTTTGCTTCTTGCCCTCTGTCTGTTTCTCTCTCTTTTTTTGACAGGCTGCGGCAATGAAGCGGCGCCGTCCGGCAGAGAGACCGCGACCTGTTCGGTTGCATTTTATGCCCCGGTCACCTCCGGCGAAGCCTATGAGATTTGCGCCATGCAGCACACACAGAGCGGGCTGGCCGTTCTTTGCCGCGTGGGCAGCAACCCTTATGTCTACGAGCTGATCACGCTGAATGAAGACTTAACGCCTGCCGGCGCAAACGTCCTTTCGGAAGATGTACTCAACCATCCTGTCGCTTTTGCGGAAGGGGATTCTCTCCTGCTATGGTGGCAGGATGATTTCACCAATCTCGGCGTTGTGGAGCAGGCCGGAGAGGTGCTGTTTGAAACACCCCTCTCCCTTGACGCCTCACTTCTTCAGGATTCGGCGGGGCGAGTATTCGCATTTACCGGTGGTCGCCTCTTTACGCGATATGGTGAGCTACCCCTGCCCGTACCGGAGACCGACGGCAATCTATGCTATGTTACATGTATTTTTGGGCAGAGCGGTGCCGTCTATGCGTTCCTCACGGAGCAGAACCAAGCGTCTGCCGGTTGGGAAACCGTCGGGAATTACCTTTGCCTGCTCGACAGTGAGGACGCTCTCGTCCTTGGTGAGAAGCTGCCGCTGGAAACGGATATCACCGCCGCCTGTGCTCTGGATGGGA
>JBJDYD010000030.1:0-3328 GCA_051867015.1 Faecousia sp.
AACAAATGCTGAAAATCGGTTTTCAGTTCTTCGCACATAAGAAGGGCGGCGGTTCTACAAAGAACGGTCGTGATTCCGAGTCCAAGAGATTGGGCGTGAAGCGCGCGGACGGTCAGTTCGTCCTCGCGGGCAACATTCTGGTTCGTCAGAGAGGCACGCACATCCATCCCGGCAACAATGTCGGTATCGGCAGCGACGATACCCTGTTCGCTCTGGTTGACGGTCATGTCAAGTTTGAGCGCAAGGGCAAGGATCGCAAGCAGTGCTCCGTCTACGCGATTGAACAGTAATGATTTTTTAACGCCGGAACATACCTTCTATGTTCCGGCGCTTTTTCATAGGGGTTGTACATGGAATTACCGCACCGCAAGCGTCTCCGCTTGGAAGATCACAACTACTCTGGACAAGGCACTTATTTCCTGACACTTTGTTCTATAGACAAAGCTTGTTTATTCAGCGAGATCGTAGGTGACGGCGTCCTCGACGTCCCGCAGCTACAGCTTTCGGTTTATGGACAGATGATTCAAGAGACTTTACAGGAAATGAACCGCCTATATCAGAATCTCCGCATTGATAAATATGTAATCATGCCGAACCATGTGCATCTATTGGTTACGCTGCTTCCTGCTGACGGGACGTCCGGGAGGCCGTCCCCTACGAACGCTGTGATTCCAAGCTTTGTCGGAACGCTGAAGCGCTTCGTAAACCGAAAATCCGGCAGACAAATATTCCAACGCTCTTATTATGACCATATTGTCCGAGATGAGAAAGATTACTTGGCACGATGGAAGTATATAGACGATAATCCAATCAAGTGGCAGGAGGATTGCTTATATGTTTGTAGATAAAGTTAAAATTTTTGTAAAAGCGGGCAACGGCGGTAACGGCGCGGTCGCTTTTCACCGTGAAAAATATGTTGCCGCAGGCGGGCCCGACGGCGGCGACGGCGGCAAGGGCGGCAATATCGTCCTGCGCGTCAACGATAATCTCTCCACCTTGATGGATTTCCGCTATAAGCGCAAATACGCCGCCTCTAACGGGCAGGATGGGCAGGGAGGACGCTGCGCAGGCAAGCGCGGTGAGGACCTTGTCATTCAGGTGCCGCGCGGTACGGTCGTGCGTGACGCTGAGACGAATGAGGTCATCAAGGATATGTCCGACAATGACGATTTCATTCTCTGCAAGGGCGGCAGAGGCGGCTGGGGCAATAAGCACTTTGCCACGCCGACGCGCCAAGTGCCGCGCTTTGCGAAAGCGGGACTGCCCGGCGAAGAGCACGAGGTCATTTTGGAGCTGAAGCTTTTGGCGGATGTCGGTTTGGTCGGCTTCCCGAATGTCGGCAAATCGACGCTCCTCTCCGTGACCTCCAATGCAAGACCGAAGATCGCCAACTACCATTTTACGACGCTCTATCCGAACCTCGGCGTGATCTATGTGGACGAGGGTGTTTCTTTCGTCATGGCGGATATCCCAGGTATCATCGAGGGCGCAGCTGAGGGCGCGGGGCTCGGGCATGATTTCCTGCGCCATATCGACCGCTGCCGCCTGATGGTGCATATCGTTGATGTCTCCGGTTCGGAGGATAGGGATCCCGTAGAGGATTTTGAAAAGATCAACGCGGAGCTGAAAAGCTATTCCGAGGAGCTTGCAAAGCGCCCGATGATCGTCGCGGCGAATAAGTGCGACCTCATCCCCGAGGGCAGCGATAATTTAGAGCGCCTGCGTACCTATGTTACGGAACGAGGCTATGCGTTCTACGAGATCTCCGCTGCGACCACGCAGGGAACAAAGCAGCTTATGCGCGTCATTGCGAACAAGCTCCGCGAGCTTCCGCCGGTGATTGTCTATGAACCGGAATATGTCAAGCCGCTGCCCGAAGCCGGCGAGGCAGACGATCTCACCATCGAGCATATGGACGACCTCTGGGTCATTTCCGGCACATGGCTGCGCAGACTCATCAGCGATATCAACTTTGCCGATTATGAATCGCGGATGTATTTTGACCGCCAGCTTCGTAAAAGCGGCTTATTTGACCGCTTAGAAGAAATGGGCATCGAAGACGGCGATACCGTCAGCATCTACGATTTCGAATTCGATTACGAAAGGTAACAAAAACGGCTGCCTTACGGCAGCCGTTAATTATTCTGTTGGGTAGGGAAAGGCATAAGCCGGTGCAGGAACAATCTGATGCATACACGGGAGGAAAAAGGATTGCCACGTCGCTGCGCTCCTCGCAATGACACGGAAAGGATGCCTCATTTGTCATTGCGAGGAGCGCAGCAACGTGGCAATCTCAGCCTTCGGAATGAAGGAGCGCCACACTTCGTACAGCTCTATAGGGCAATTTGTTCATGATAGAAACAGCAAATTCCCGACTGATCGGGGGAGAACAGTCGGGAATCCGCTACAGAAATGAGAGAGGGGAAAAATAAAAAAGAGAGATAAATGAAAAGATGGACTGCAAGTTCGAACCGGGGCAGTTCCGATATCGACCTTACACTTGCAGTATACAAAGCACTTTTGAAGAAACTATGAACGAAGTCAAAACAAATTAATAATTTGCGAAAAAGAATGAATTTCGTCGAAAAGCGCCTCTAATACGATGTAACTTATATATTTTGCCCCATAAAGCAGACCAACGGCGTAGTTATTACAACTTTTCTCGCCAAAGCTTATAGCTTCCTTTGTAAATAAATCATATCCACCAGTTGAACGCCTGCTTCATAAATTGGGTGATCGTAATTTGCCGGAAAGAAATTTTGAATCCTATGTGAACGGGTAAAGCCGCACTTTTCATAAAAAGGGACGGTCAAAGGACTGTCCCCGGTTCCAACCTGCAAAATAGTAAATTTTTGCCGGTATGCTTCAGCGATAAATTGAATGAGGGCTTTTCCATACCCCTTCCGTTGTTCGGCGGCTGCAATTGCGATATTCTTGATTTCCAGAACGCCATTTCCTTCGTCTGTCACGACGCATTCGCCCTTGACCCCGTGATCCTCCAGCACATACATTGTTCCTCTTTCTAAATAGCGGTCGATCCTGCTTTCTTGCTCATCGGCTGACAATAATAGTGAAAGATACTGTTTCTTGTTCCTTCTTACCTCTTTGATTTCCATTTAGACACCTTGAATAATTTTTTATTCTGCTCTCATTATACAGAAACTCTCTCAAAAAGGCAATGACCTTTTCGAGAGAGTTTATTTTCTACACGAAATGATAATCACTGCTCCGTTGTATAGGTGAGCGGAATGCCGTAAACGGTTTCATAGGTATCCGGGTTTTTGACAGTAAAAACCGCTGAAGTACCCCTCAAAGCCTTGCGGCGTCT
>JBJDYD010000031.1:0-15714 GCA_051867015.1 Faecousia sp.
TCGTCGTGCCCTACGAGCTACCTACAGTTTTAAGCGTTACAAGCTACTACGGCGTTGGCTGGACATATCTCGTAGGGGCGGCTATCAGCCGCCCGGGGATGCGCAGTCGGCAGTTCTTGCACCGGCGGGGACATCTCCCCGCCCTACAGTACAAAGCCTATTGCAAAAGCCCGGCGGAGAGGTCTCCGCCGGGCTTGGGGTTATATTCGATATTAGCCAATATTTTCAATCAAGCCATAGCCGCCGTCGTTTCTCTTGTAGACAACCGCAAACGCTTCGCCGTTTTCCTCGTCCTTGAACGCAAAGAAGTTGTGCTCCAACAGGTTCATTTGCAGGATCGCTTCCTCGCGGGTCATCGGCTTCATCGGGAATTCCTTGACACGGACGATCTCAAAATGGCTCTCTTCCTCTGCATCGGGTGCGAAAGAAGTGACCTCCGCCGAACGGACAAAGGCATCCTGACGCAGGCGGCGGGCAAGGCGCGTCTTGTTCTTACGAATCTGACGCTCGATGGTGGACACTGCGGCATCAATCGACGCGTACATATCCGACGTTGCCTCGCTTGCACGGAAATAGGTGTTTGCGGCATGGACCGTAATTTCAACCTTATTACGATCCTTTTCTACAGAAAAGGCGACAAGTGCCTCCGCATCGTCACGGAAAAACCGTTCCAACTTCATAACCTTCTTCTCGGCATAAGCGTGGACGCTGGAGGGCAGGCTGACTTTTTTCTCGGAAAATTGGAATTTCATAGTAGTCGCTCCTTTCGTGTTATGTAAGCGCCGGTTGGCGTTTACTTTGGTCTTGCTGTCTATATTATAACATAAATCTCAGAAATTTCAAGTATCTTCCTTCGGTGTTGCAAGAAGCTGATCCATAATCATGCGATAGATCGTCTCCGCATTCTCTTTGAACGCCGAGGCAAGCCGAACCGCGTGCTTTTGCGTCGGCGCCATCAGCTCCATGCGTAAAAGGTCGCTGACCTCGTCGTTCAGGCTGAGGCAGACGGTATAGTCTCCGCTCTCACGCTGTCGGATCGAGGTTTTGACGAAGCTGCTTCTCTGCACGGCGCGATTGTAGCGATCCACCGCAGCCTGTGCCCGCTGCATCACGGGATAGGGCACGGCATCCTCCGTGACCGCGCACGCCTCACGGCCTTTTTCGGTAATCTGATAGCGTTCGCCCTCAACCTTCTCTAAATGACCGCTTTCCACCATCTGCGGCACGGCCTGCGCCAAATCGAAATAGCTCAGGCAGTCATCCTGATAGGCAAGCTCATAAATTTTCTGCATGTCAATCGGATACATCACCCTTGACATCACATAAAGTATCAGCAGTTTCACATCCAACATATCATGAATGAATCCGCGCCGTTCCACACATATCACATCCCTCTTCTTTCTTTTATTATAGCGCAATCGACGCTTCTTGACAACAACTCTTTTCACCAATTTGCAAAATGAAACATAGGCTGTAGGGAAAGGATGTGAGCGGTATGGAGGAAACGCTGTGGATGGTCGGCGGTGACGAGCGCAGCTTTTGGGCGGCGCAGCATCTTCGGAACCAACGCTTTACGGTGCTGACGCAAGGTGTGCCGAAGCTTTCGGATACACCACTCCCCGCCGCGTTTTCTATGCTGATTTTACCATTCCCGTCGTTTCGCGGTGCGTTGGTGCGCGGTGTCTCCGCCGTTCCCGTGGAGGAGCTGCTTTGCCGCGCAAACGGACAGACCCGCGTGTTCGGCGGACAGTTCGGCATTTGGCGCGAGGCATTTGAGAGCCGAGGCGCGCACGTCACAGACCTGTATGACACGGAGCCGCTGACAACTGCCAATGCCGTTCCCACAGCGGAGGGCGCGCTTGCCATCGCTATGGAACATTCCCCGATTACGCTGCACAACGCAAGCTGCCTTGTCATCGGCTATGGGCGCATCGGAAAGCTTTTGGCGCGCAGGCTGCAAGCGCTCGGCGCTTTCGTTACCGTCGCAGCGCGGAAGTCCGCCGACCGCGCGCTTGCCGAGGCGTGCGGACTGCAATCGGAAACGACGGGGCTCTACCTGCACAGCTTGGGTCAATATGATTTCGTTTTCAACACCGTGCCCGCCGCAACGCTGAACGAAGCGCAATTGCGCCGTCTGCCGCCCGAGTGTATGCTGCTGGAGCTTGCCTCGCCGCCCTACGGCATCGACGCGGAGGCTTGCAAGCGCTTAGGACTTTCCTATGTACTCGCCTCCGGGCTTCCCGGGCAGTATGCGCCGAAAACCGCCGGCGCGCTCTATGCGCAAAGCATCCTCGACCTGCTTGATCGGGAGGAAACGCCATGAAACCTGTCGTCGGGCTTGCGTTTTGCGGCTCGTTTTGTACCTTTCGAAAGACCATCGACACCTTGACACTGCTCGCGGAGCGTTTCGAGGTTGTGCCGATCTTCTCCTTTGCCTCCTACGAAACAAACACACGCTTCGGCAAAGCGGAGGACTTCCGCGCCGAGGTGGAGAAAGTCTGCGGCAGACCCGTTCTGCATACCCTTGCCGAGGTCGAGCCGTTCGGGCCGAAAAAACAGCTTGATCTCTTGATTGTTGCGCCCTGCACGGGCAACACCCTCGGGAAGCTGGCAAACGGCATCGCGGACACCCCCGCAACCTTCGCCTGCAAAGCCCATCTGCGCAACGGGCGCCCTGTCCTGCTTGCCATCTCGACAAACGACGGGCTGACGGCAAGCGCAGAGAATATCGGTCGGCTGCTCAATCGGAAGCACTATTATTTCGTCCCCTTCGGGCAGGACAGTCCGCAGGGCAAGCCATACAGTCTCGTCGCCGATTTCTCGCTGCTGCCCCTTGCCGCCGAGAGCGCGCTTCTCGGTCAGCAGCTCCAGCCAATTTTGCGGCAAGGCTGATTTTTGTTGCATTTGGAAACAACGGCAGTTATAATACTTATGTAGGGGCGGCTATCAGCCGCCCGAATCTCAAATACTTCTTAATAAGGAGAAAACGCCATGCCGAGATTCAGTCTGATCGTACCGGTCTATCGGGTGGAAGCATATCTGCCGAAGTGTATCGAATCCGTTTTGGCCCAGACCTGTCAGGATTATGAGCTGCTCCTGATCGACGACGGCTCTCCCGACGGCTGCGGAAAGCTCTGCGACGACTACGCCGCAAAATATCCGGACAAGCTCCGCGCGATCCATCAGCCCAACGGAGGCGCGGGCGCGGCAAGAAATCACGGCATTCAGTTGGCGCGCGGCGAGTATTTACTTTTCGTGGACGGCGACGATTCTCTTTCCCCGGATTTTCTCGCGGCGCTTTCGGCAGTCATTCAAAAAACGCCTGCCGATCTGATCCTATTCGGCGCACAGGTCGAGCGCGACGGAAAAAAGGTGGACGAGCTGCACGAGAATGTCCCCGCTGAAGCGCTTCTCTCCGTGAGGGACGAGCCAACGCTGTATTTCGGCGTGATGGCGCCATGGAACCGCGCTTACCGCCGCACGCTTTTTACGGAGCATGACATTGCCTTTGCCACAAAGGTCTGGTACGAAGATATCCGCGTCGTAACAAAGCTGCTCGCCGTCGCGCAGACCGCCTACCGTCTGCCCGACGCATATTACCACTACCTCCAACGCGAGGGCAGCGCGATGAACAATAAAAATGTCGCGCGCAACGCTGAAATTCTGCAAGCCTACGACGATATCCTCTCTTGGTACGAGGCACACGGTTATTGGGAAACACGCCGCGAGGAGCTGACCTTTCAAGCGGTGCAGCACATTCTGCTTGCCGCGACGGTGCGCGTGCTGCAAATTGACCGCAAAAGCCATTTGATAGAAGCGTTCCGCGCCTATATGGAACAGCATTTCCCGGATTTCCGCGAAAACAAATATCTTCCTCTTTTGGATAAAAACAAGCACCTCATCTATCGTCTGCTGCTGAAAAAACGCTACCGCACTGTACGAATGATCTTCCGCGTCAAGCGGTTCCTCGGGAGGTAACTATGAAACAGAAGCTGATCGGAAAAAATGCCATCGTCACGGGCGCGTCCTCCGGCATTGGGCGGGCGACGGCGCTTGCGCTGGCAAAGCAGGGTGCGAATGTCGCGCTGATCGCCCGCAACGAGGCGCGGCTGAATGCGGTCGCTGCGGAGGTTCGGGCGCTGGGAGTGCAAGCCGAGGTGCTGCTTGCGGACATTCGCGACGAAGCGCAGCTCAAAGCTGCCGTGAACAGTGCCGTAGAGCGTTTCGGTGTGATACATATCTGCCACTGCAACGCGGGCATCTATCTCCGTTGCCCTGCCGCAGAGCTGACGCAGGAGCAGCTTCGCGGCATGATGGAAAACAATTTCTTCGGCAATCTCTCCACAGCGTATGCAATTTTGCCCCATTTCCGTGCGCAAGACGGCGGTCATCTGATCGTCACCGTCTCCATGGACGGCAAAAAAGGCGTACCGCCGGACGCTGCGTATGTCGCAACAAAATTCGCGCTCAACGGTTTCTTTCAGGTCATGCGGCAGGAACTGCGCCGCGAGGGCATCCATGTCGGAATGATCTTCCCCAGCCGCACCGACACACCGCAGATCGCCCATGTTTCCTGCCCGAAAATTACGCCGAAAGCCTCGCCCGACAAGATGGCAAAGGCTGTGGTCAAGTGCATCCTGCGGAATAAGCGGGAAATGCTCGTTCCCTATCTGCCGTGCAAGCTGCTCGTCTTTGCCGACGCGATATCGCCCCGCCTCGGCGACTGGATGGTGCGGACTTTCAAGCTGGACGGCGTGCAGACCGGCGACCCGATTGTTTGAGGTGCCGCCATGAAGATGAAATTCAAACGCGTCCACCAGCTCGGCTATGTTGTGGAAGATATGGAAAAGGCAATGGACGAATATGGGAAAATCTACGGCATCAAAACATGGTATCGCGCCGTGAACAATCCTGTTGGGCAGCTATATTATAAGGGGCAGCCCTTCAGCGATCCCGGCTATGATGTTGTCCTCGGCTATTGCGGCAAGACGGAGATTGAACTGATCACCACCGGCGGCGCGGAAAATATCTACACCGCTTTTATCCGCGCCCATGGCTACGGCTTGCATCACTTCTGCTTTTTCGTCCCGGATATTCGACCTTATGTGGCGGAATATGAAAAGCGTGGCTGGGTCGTCACACAAAACGGTGTCATCAACGGGAAAAGCACCAAAAGCCACTTTGCCTATCTGACACGCCCTAACGATGAGACGGGTACGGTCGTAGAATTCGGAGATACGCATTGGGGCTTTCTGCGCATGACGCGGAGTAAGCTGAATATGGCGCTCGGCGTCCTCACCGGCAACGCCGTCCGTATCCGCTGAGGCAACTAACAACCGCGGCTTCGCCAACCAAGCGAAGCCGCGGTTTCACTATAGTTATGTCACGAACCCCTTGTAGGGCGGGGACATGTCCGCGCCGTCCCGCGAAGCGGCAGACAGTGCAAATGAACAAATTTGTACGCACTTGGTAGTTCCTGCACCGGCGGGGACATGTCCCCGCCCTACGGCGTTACTGCCGTTTATTCTAAGCCGCGTTGGTTATTTGTTCAGATATTCCATAAACTCCGGCGTTTTCGACCAGTATTTTACGCCCCAGTGTTCAAAATCCCACTGCTCCATATAGTCATTGCATTCATAATCCACATAGAGCAGCTTGCCGTCCTGCACGACAAAGTTGGTCGGGAAATAGTCGATATTCGTCCCGGCGGCATAGAGCCTTTGACACAGCGCCCGCATCTGTTCGAAATAGCGCTCCTCCATACGTTCCTCTTTGACAAGGTCAAAAATCGTCTCGCCGTCGATGAATTCCTTCAAAATACGCTCCTGCGCCGTATCCGTATCCAAAAGCTTCGGCATCGGCACGCCGATCTTCAGCAGCCGCGCATAATCCCGAAGCTCCGATTCCAGCTTATTGCCAAACTGATAATAATCGCACGGCTCATGATGGATCTGCTTCAGCACATACTGCGCCGCACCGTCCGTTACGAGGTAGGAATAACCGCCCTTGCCCTTGCCGAGCAATCGTAAAACCGAAAATGTCCGCCCGTTGACCGTCATTTTGTCCATGCTCATACTCTCCAATCTGAGAGATACGCCTCCTGTTCGGGCGTCAGGCGGTCGATTTGGAACCCTGCGCCTTGCAGCTTGAGGAGCGACACCGTCTCGTCGATCTCCCGCGGCACCTCATAGACCTCCTTGGAAAGTCCCGCGCCGTGCTTGAGCATATACTCCAACGCAAGTGCCTGCACAGAAAAGCTCGTGTCCATAATCTCGGCAGGGTGTCCGTTGCCCGAGGCGAGATTGACCAAGCGTCCCTCAGCAAGCAGATTCAGCACACGTCCGTCGGGCAGCTCGTAACCGACAATATCGTTGCGCCGTTTGAATACGCGCACCGCCATCTTTTCCAGCTCCTCAGCGTTGACCTCAACATTGAAATGTCCCGCGTTGGACAAGAATGCGTTGTTTTTCATCCTTTCAAAATGACGGCGGGTAATGACATCGCGGCAGCCGGTGGTCGTAACGAAAATATCGCCCTGCGGCGCTGCCTCGTCCATCGGCATCACGCGGCAGCCGTCCATGGAGGCTTCGAGTGCCTTGATCGGGTCAATCTCCGTGACAATCACGTTTGCCCCCATGCCCTTGGCGCGCATTGCAACGCCGCGCCCGCAATAGCCGTAGCCCGCGACGACGACGGTCTTTCCCGCAACCAGCAGATTTGTCGTGTGCATAATGGAATCCCACACCGACTGACCGGTGCCGTACTTATTGTCATAATAGTGCTTGCACTTGGCGTCGTTGACATTCATCATCGGGAACGGCAGCACCCCCGCCTTCGCTCTGGCGTGCAGGCGGTGAATGCCGGTGGTCGTCTCCTCCGCGCCGCCGATGATTTGATCGCCCAAATGTGCATATTCTCCGCTCAGGAGGTCTAAAAGGTCGCCTCCGTCGTCAATAATCAAATCAGGGTGGCATGAGAGTGCCTCGACGAGCAGCTCCTTGTATTCCTCGCTGCTGACACCATGCATCGCGTAGGTCTCCACGCCCATGGACGCCAGCCCCGCCGCTACATCGTCCTGCGTAGAAAGCGGATTGCAGCCTGTCGCGTGAACCTCCGCGCCTCCTGCCGCAAGGCAGAGCGCCAAAAATGCCGTTTTTGCCTCCATATGAATGGATATGGTGATCTTCTTCCCCGCAAAGGGCTTTTCTCTCTCGAAGCGTTCACGGATGGCAACGAGTGCGGGCATAAAATCGCGCACCCATGCGATTTTCATCCTGCCGTAGTCGGCAAGGGACATATCTCTGACATGGCTCATGGTATGACCTCCACACTTTTCTTATAATATCATACCATATGGCAGGATTTTTTTCAAGCATCGGACAGAATTCAAAGATTATTTATAGACAATCACCGCAAAATCCGCTACAATGGTAGCATATGACAAAGGAGGCAACTTATGAGCAATATTCGGCGGGATTATAACCGCTTTTTGATCCGCAACCGTAACAAAGGTATCCCGAGGCTGATGCTTTGGATCTGCACAGGCAACGCAATCGTCTTTCTGTTTTGGAAATTCTTTGACTCCAATTTGCCGTACTATCTCTATTTCAATGCAGAGGCAATTATGCACGGCCAGGTATGGCGTCTGTTCTCCTACATCTTTACTTTCGCAAGTGGGCAGAGCTTTCTCTTCAGCAGTCTCTTGGGCGCGCTGATCTCGATCATGTTCTATTATTGGATCGGCAGCACTTTAGAAAATGTTTGGGGGACGCTGCGCTTCAACCTCTTCTATCTCTGCGGCATTCTGTTGAGTGATCTTTATGCCATGCTGATCTATTGGATTTTCGGCGCACCCTTGACAATGACCTCAGATTACATCAATCTCTCCATGTTCCTCGCGGTGGCAACGCTCGCGCCGGAACAGCGCGTACTGCTGATGATGATCCTTCCCGTCAAAATGAAGTGGCTTGCGTGGGTGGATATCGGCTTTACTCTTTACGGCGTTATCTCCGGCCTCGTGCAGGCTGTAAAGATTTCCTTCCTCGGCGCGTTCTACACCACAGCTTATGTGCTGATTGCGCTGTTCCCGCTGGTCGCCTTGCTGAACTATCTTCTGTTCTTTGGGCGGGATGTCAAAAGCCTGCTTCCCAATCTAAGGCGTTCGCCGCGTCGCAGAAAACAGTCTCGCGCAAAGGTATCCGAGCCGCAGCCGAATCCCGACTGGGCAAAGAATTACCGCAGCAGCTCGGGAGAACGCCCGTATCGGCATAAATGCACCGTCTGCGGCAGAACCGATACGGAATGCCCAGATTTAGAATTCCGCTACTGCTCCAAATGCAAGGGCTATTTCTGCTATTGCATTGACCATATCAACAACCACACTCACGTGCAGTAAACTACTTTCCCGATCAATGTTGGGCGAGGACATGTCCAACCCGACCGCATGAGCGGCAACGGTAGAACAAAACAAGTTTGTACGCAGTCGGTAGTTCCTACACAAGATTGCCACGGCGCAAGCGCCTCGCAATGACAGAACAGGCGCCCCCTTTTGTCATTGCGAGAAGCGCAGCGACGTGGCAATCTCTTTTTTCTCTTATGCACAAACAACACCAAAAACGCACACACCTCTGTATGGCGAGGACACGTCCCCGCCGACCGCATGAGTGGCAACGGTACAGCAAAACAAGTTTATACGCAGTCGGTAGTTCCTACACAAGATTGCCACGGCGCAAGCGCCTCGCAATGACAGAACAGGCACCCCATTTTGTCATTGCGAGAAGCGCAGCGACGTGGCGATCTCAGGCTGTAAGACTGTACGCAGTCGGTAGCTCCTGCATCGCTGAGGACATGTCCACAGCTTATAAAGGAAAAGCCTCCCACAGGGAATGATCCTGCGGGAGGCTGCTTTATGCTCAATCGTTATCAATATGGCGCTGGATGCGGTCGATGATCATTTCCAACGCGACAAGGTTTTTGCCACCCTCGAGCACGACAAGGTCGGCATTTTTCTTGCTCGGCTCAACAAACTGCTCATGCATCGGCTTAACCGTATTCAAATACTGCGTCAACACAGATTCCAAGCTTCTGCCGCGTTTCGCCACATCCCTCTTGATGCGGCGGATCAGGCGAACATCCGCATCGGTATCAACGAATATCTTGATATCCATCTGCGAGCAGAGTGCCTTATTCTCAAAAATCAGGATTCCCTCTACTAAAATGACCTTTCGCGGTTCGAGGCGGATCGTCTCCTTGCTGCGGGAATAGGTCGTATAGTCATAGTTCGGGCATTCAATCGGCTTTCCTGCCTTGAGCTGCTTTAGGTGCTCAATCATCATCTCCGTGTCGAACGCATCGGGATGGTCATAGTTAACCTTGCGGCGCTCTTCAATGGACAGTTCATCATACGGACGGTAATAATTATCATGGCTGAGGACGGTCACATCATCCTGAAAGCGCGCGATCAGATTCTTCATCAGCGTCGTCTTACCGCTTCCGCTGCCGCCTGCAATGCCGATGACAATAATATTTGACATTTTATATCCTCCGTGTCGTCGGGCAACCCGACATCTTTTTCTCGATAACAGTCATTGTCCTATCCCCCGCAAGCGAGGGATAGGACAATTTGATATTTCCTTGATTCAGCGCTGTCCCTTGTCGTAGGGGATACCTTCTGCCTTCGGTGCCTTCGAGTTCTTGGAGGTAAACGCAAGAACGATCAGCGAGACGATATACGGCAGCATATTGTAGACCGCGCTGGGGATGCCCATATTCGCAAGGAAGCCAATGCCGTTATAAACATTGCCAAGCGCGCGGAACAGACCGAACAGGACTGCCGCGCCCGCAATGCGGACGGGGTGCCACGCGCCGAAGATCATAACCGCCAGAGCGAGGAAGCCGAAGCCCGCAACGCCGTTTTCAAACTTCCAAACGCTGACACCGGCTGTGATGTAGGTGATACCGCCGAGACCGCCGAGGAAACCGGAGATCAGGACGCCGGCATAGCGCATCTTATAGACATTGATACCAACCGAGTCCGCCGCTTGCGGATGCTCGCCGCAGGCGCGCAGACGCAAACCGAAACGGGTTTTATACAGCAGAACCGCCGAAATCACCAGCAGAAGCACCGCAAGGACAACAAACCAGTTCAGCTCGAACTTGCCGCCGATGTTGGAAAGGAATGCCTGCTTCGGCTTAATATAGCTGATCTCGGAGGAATGGTCATCGGGGTTCATCGCGGTATTCATCGACTTAACGATAACCGTCGCGGTCGCAGTACCGAGCAGGTTCATTGCCGTACCGACGATCGTCTGATCTGCCTTGAAGTTGATGCAGGCAACCGCAAGCAACAGAGAGTAAATCATACCTGCCGCTGCACTTGCCAGCGCGACACATGCAAAGACGCCGAAGTTTGTCAGCAAGTTTGCGGTATCGGGATTATAGGGCAAGAAGCGCATGACCAGCGCGCCGCCGAGGGCACCCATGACCATGATACCCTCCAAGCCGATGTTGATCACGCCGGAGTGTTCGGAGAAGCAGCCGCCCAATGCAACCAGCAGCAGAACGGCAGCAAAAATAAGAGTATATTGGATCAGCAATACCATTATTTATTTCCTCCTTCCTCGGTCGCACTGTTTGCCTTTGCAGCCTGAATCTTCTTTTCCTCACGACGATCCAACCCACGGTTGAGGCAGGTCTTGAAGAAGAGAACGAAGCCGCACAGGTAAATGATGATAGAAGAGATGAAGTCCGCGATCTGCGCGCAGTAGTGACTCAGGTCGACATTTGCGCCGCCCAGCGTGATATGCTGGATAAAGAACGAGGAGAAGATCGCGCCGATGGGATGCAGACCGCCGAGGAACGCCGCCGCAATACCGTTGAAGCCCATGGCAGGAACGGAGGAAGAGTTGACATTCCACTGCTCGAAGTCGGACAGATAATAGAGACCTGCGCCGAGACCTGCCAAAGCGGCAGCGATTACCATGGTCAGGATAATGTTACGGTTCTCCTTCATGCCGCAGTACTTTGCAGCATTCAGATTGTTACCGGTCGCCTTCAGCTCATAGCCAAACTTGGTCTTGTCGAGCAGGATCCAAATGACGATCGCAACAATGATCGCAATCGGAATGGCAATGGTAACATACTGGTTGTTGTTAAACAGCTTGTCCAGCCCAAGGGTCGGCAGGATCGCGTCTTTATTCGCCTTGACCAGACGGATGGTATCCTTACCGGTCTTCTCCATGCCGCCCTTCAGAATCAGGTTGGTTGCATACAAGCTGATCCAGTTCAGCATGATGCCGGAGATAACGACATTGACATTGAGATAAGCGCGCAGGACGCCGCAGAGTGCGCCGGAAATCGCCGCAGCAGCGACGGCAGCGAGGAGGCACACATACCAGGGCAGACCCGCCAGCAGCGCGCAGCCTAAGGATGCCGCAGCGCCGAGGACATACTGCCCGGCAACGCCGATGTTGAACAGACCGACCTTATAGGCAAACAGGACGGACAGGGAGCAGAGCACCAGCGGCGCGGTTTTCACGAGCGTGCTGCCGAAATACTTCAGCTTTTGGTCGCCGGTCGGATACTTTAAGAAGTTCTTCATGACGGCGACAATGGCTCCCCATGCACCGGAAGGCTCGATGATCAGCAATGCAAGATAGCCGACCAAAAGACCGAGCAGAATGCACAGAAGCGATGCAAGGAGCGTTTGAACGCCGCTCTTGCGCAGCAATGGAGTGCGTTGCTTCATCTTATTTTACCTCCATTCTCTTTGCGCCGGCCATATAAAGACCAAGCTCTTCGACCGTCGTTTGCTTCGGATCAAGCTCACCGACGATCTCGCCCTCATACATTACGAGAATACGGTCAGAAAGACTCATGACCTCTTCCAGTTCAAGGGAGACCAGCAGAACACCGTTGCCCGCATCACGGTGCGCAACGATCTGCTTGTGAATGTACTCAATCGCGCCGACATCCAAACCGCGGGTCGGCTGCACAGCGATGAGCAGCGCGGGATCCTTGTCGATCTCACGGGCAACAATCGCCTTCTGCTGGTTGCCGCCGGACATGGAACGGGCAATCGTGATGGGACCCTGACCGGAGCGGACGTCGTACTGCTCAATCAGGCGCTCCGCATAAGAGCGGATATTGCCTTTGCGCAGGAAGCCCGCCTTATTGGTGAACTCAGGCTCGAAATAGCGCTGAAGCACAAGATTGTTTTCGAGCGTATAGTCCAAAACAAGACCGTGCTTGTGGCGATCCTCCGGGATGTGGCTCATGCCGCCGGTGGAGCGCTTGCGGATCGGCGCTTTTGTGATGTCATTCCCGCACAGCTCCAGCTTACCCGCCTTCAAAGGCTCCAGACCGGAGATGCCGTAAACCAACTCCGTCTGACCGTTTCCGTCGATACCGGCAATACAGACAATCTCGCCGCGGCGCACCTGGAAAGAGACATCCTTGACCGCATTGTTGCTGTGCATCTTCGAGGCGACGGTCATATGCTCCACATTGAGGACAACATCCGTCGGCTTCGCGGGATCCTTATGTACGACGAATTCCACATCTCTGCCGACCATCATACGGGAAAGCTCTTCCTTTGTGGTATCGGCGACATTGACGGTGCCGACATACTTGCCCTTGCGCAGCACCGTGCAGCGGTCCGCAACGGACATGATCTCGTTAAGCTTATGGGAGATAAAGAGGATGGATTTGCCTTCTCTTGCCAGCCCGCGCATAATTTCCATCAGCTCGTCAATCTCCTGCGGCGTCAGAACCGCCGTCGGTTCGTCGAAGATCAGGATCTCGTTATCGCGGTAGAGCATCTTCAGGATCTCGGTGCGCTGCTGCATGCCGACAGTGATGTCCTCGATCAAGGCATCCGGGTCAACATGAAGCCCGTATTTCTCGGAAAGAGCCAGTACCTTTTCACGCGCCTCCTCTTTTTGCAGGAAGCCCATGTGTGTCGGCTCGATGCCGAGGATGATGTTGTCGAGAACGGAGAAGCACTCGACGAGTTTGAAATGCTGGTGCACCATGCCGATATGCAGCGCATTGGCATCGTTCGGATTGCGGATAGATACTTCGACGCCGTCCTTTTTGATGATGCCCTCTTCCGGCTGATATAGACCGAACAGAACACTCATCAAAGTTGATTTACCGGCGCCGTTTTCGCCAAGCAAGGCATGGATTTCGCCGGTTTTCAGTTGCAGCGTGATGTTATCATTTGCGATGATGCCGGGAAAGCGCTTGGTGATATTCAGCATTTCTATCGCATAATGTTCGTTGCTCAAGCTGATTCCTCCTCTTTATAAAATTACAGTTTGATTATACACCATTGGTTGCGAAATTTCAAATCCTAATTTTTTGAAAATTGGGAGAGCTTTTCTTTTTGTTAGAAGTGCTAAATATCGAAAGAAATTTTGTGCAAAACGACAGTTTTCGCAGTCCATCGGAAGGTCTGACAATATGCACGATCAACATACCCCATCATTGCTATGAAGCTTTCTGTAAACCGGGGACATGTCCCCGCAGGCGGAGGAACTACCGAGTGCGTATGGATTTGTTCGTCTGTACTGTCTGCCGTTTCGCGGTCGGCAAGGACATATCCCTCCCCTACAAGGTGTTCGTTTCTCCTGGTACGTGAAGCATAGGAATTGTGAGGCACACGCAGCGTGCGTATTCAAGCAACCGATGCACTATCATCGTTTAATCTCTTTCTCTTTAAAAAAAGAGAACGGGCAGAAGCCCGTTCTCTAAAATTGTGGGGTGAATTACTTGATGTTGCCGAGGTAGTCGACAGCGATGGCGACTTCGGGCTCGTTCTCGGTGTCGTTGGAGACGGTACGAGTGCCGTCGAACAGCTCACCGACGAGAGCGACATAGTCAGCCTCGGTGAAGTCGTCGGACCACTGAGTGGAGGACGGGATCTGGACATAGTTCAGGGAAGGATCGCTGCCGGAAACGAGACCCAGAGTCTCAACCTTGCCGCCGTAAGCAGCCCAGTTGTCGTTGAGGATCAGCTCGGTCAGCATGGTGTCGACGGTGGGAGCAAGACCCTTCATAGCGGAGGTAACAGTCATGCCTTCGCCGTACATGCCGTCGATGGTGCCCTTCTGGTCAACGTCAACGCCGATGACCTTCGCGCCGGCCTTCTGCGCAGCCTCGCCGGCAGAAGTGAAGATGCCGCCGCCGCAAGCGAACACGACCTCAGCGCCGCCGGCGTAGATGGTGTCCATGTAAGCGGTGATGTCAGCGTCGCCATAGAACTGGTTGCCGTAGACATAGTCGATCTTGATGTCGCCGGTGTTGCCAAGCTCAGCAGCAGCTGCGTCGCAGCCCTGCACGAAGCCGTAGCCATAGCGGACAACAGCGGGAACCGCCATGCCGCCGAGGAAGCCGAGGTGCTTGTAGCCGAGCTTCACAGCAGCGTAGCCAGCCATGTAACCGGCAAGCTCTTCCTGATAAACAGCGGAGTAAACGTTTGCGGGATAGACATAGGACCAATCATCGACGGTGCCGGCAGCATCCTGCAGGTCATATTCGCCGACGTCGAGGGCGATGTACTTCACATCGGGATAGGTCTCGGCGGTCTCAACAATCGCGCCAGCGAAAGCGAAGCCCGGGAGAAGGAGGACGTTGTAGCCATCGGCAACAGCCTGGTCGATAGCAGCAACACGCTCAGCGGTGGAGTCGCCGGTCGGCTTGTAGTAGGTGAAGTCAACGCCGTTGGCTGCGCACCATGCCTTGCCGGCATCGTAGGTGGTCTGGTTGAAGGACTGGTCGGTGATGTCGCCGTAGTCGGTAACCATGGCTACACGATAGTCGCTTGCGGGAGCGGGCTCGCTGGTCTCGGTGGGAGCGGGCTCGTTGGTCTCGGTGGGAGCGGGCTCATTCGCAGTGGTGGTGGTGGTGGTGGGTGCCGCGGTGGATTCCTCCGTATCGCCCGAGCAGCCGGCAAACAGGCAGGCTACCATGCACAGGGCGAGGAGGAGAGCAACAAGTTTCTTCATTTTCTTACCTCCAAAATTTTTGTTTGCGGTTTTACCGCTTACTACATTGTTGCACAAAATCATGTAAAAATCAAGATGCTGCTAAAAATTTGTTGAATATTACCAAAATCAGCGCTCCAAATCCTCTTTTGAGAAGCTCAAAGGCAGCAAATTAGTCAAAGTTGTCTCCAAAACAGTGCCGTCTCCCTTGCTCAAAAAAATTTTGAAGTCATCTTTACAGAATTCGCGCATTACCTGACGGCAGATACCGCAGGGCGCGCAAAGCTCACTGACCGGCTCGCCCGCCTTGCCGCCGACGATGGCGATCGCCTCAAAATCACGCTCGCCCTGATAGACAGCGGTGAAAAAGGCTGTCCGCTCTGCGCAGTTGGTCGCTCCGTAGGATGAGTTTTCAATGTTGCAGCCCTGATAGACCTTTCCGTCCTTCGTCAGCAGCGCAGCGCCGACAGCGAAGTTGGAATAAGGCACATAGGCATGCTCTCGCGCCTCAATGGCGAGATTGACTAATTCCAAAGATGTCATTCTCGGTTCCCTCCTTTCTTAACAAAGTGAATGTTTCACACTTGATGCAGGGCGGGGATATGTCCCCCAAGACCGCGAAGCGGCAGACGGTATAGCGAAACAGATTCGTACGTACTTGGTAGTTCCTGCACACGGGCGGATAATATCCGCCCCTACTAGCCTGTAACGCTTAAAACTGTAGGTAGCC
>JBJDYD010000032.1:0-3281 GCA_051867015.1 Faecousia sp.
TGCTACAGTTCGCAAAGTCCGCATCCAAAAATAAAGTTTTAATTGTTATAGTGTACTACGGCGTGGGGGGCGAAATTTCTCGTAGGGGAGGCTATTAGCCGCCCGCTTTTTTAATCTGCGCGGAGCGCTCCGACACTTTTCACTTTTCGCTTTTCACTGTTCACTGCTGAATCTAAGGCAACACATAGAACCGTCCCCTGTGTTGTCGAGTGGGTACAAATCTATAGCTGGAGATTGCCACGACCAGTGTGCGCAGCCGTTCGCGACGAAGGAGCGTTACGGATGTGGCGTACCCCTTGCGGGTAGTGTGCGCACTGGTCTCGCAATGACATGGGAAGGGAGTTTGTACGCAATCGGCAGTTCCTGCACCGGGCGGCTGGTAGCCGCCCCTACGGCGTGGGGGGCGAAATTTCTCATAGGGGAGGCTATTAGCCGCCCGCTTTTTTAATCCGCGCGGAGCGCTCCGACACTATTCTCTATTCTCTATTCACTGTTCACTGTTCACTGAAACTTCCGTTGCGGGTTATTCTTCGGTGATTTCGAACCCGTAGGGGGCGAGGCGGGCGCGGGGGTCCGGGGTGGCGTTCAGGCGCAGGATTAAGGTTTGCTCCTTGGCGCTGCGGGTGAAGGTTAAAATGCCGTCGCGCTCCGTTAGGGAGAAGGTGCCGTGGGAGAGGGCGGGTTCCTTTTTTAAGTGCATCAGGCGGCGGAGGAGGGCGTGTGTTTCCACGTCCCAATGGGCTTCGTCCCAATCAAAGCAGCGGCGGCAGTCGGGGTCATAGCCGCCCTCCGTGCCGATCTCATCGCCGTAATATACGCACGGAATGCCGGGGTAGAAGAACAGCATCGCAGCCGCCGCGCGGTATCTGCGGGCGTCGCCGTGTACGCGGGTCAGGAAACGGTCGGTATCGTGGCTGCCCAACAGATTCAGCATCTTCTCGCTCGCCGCAAGGCTGAAGGTATGGTACAGGCGCACCACGCGGTCGCGGAAGCCGGAGGGGTCAATCGTTTCAAAGGCAAGCAGGTCTAAGCACGCCTTGGTGAAGCCGTAATTCATGATACCGTCGTATTCGTCTCCGTTGAGATACTGCGCGGCGCGGTGCCAATCCTCGCCGATGATGATCGCGTCGGGGTTCTGCGCCAGCACTGCCTCTCGGAAGCGGCGCAGGAAGCGGCGGGAGATTTCGTCGGACACGTCCAGACGCCAGCCGTCTGCGCCGTAATCCCGCATCCAGCGGAGGGCGACGTCGGAAAAATAGCGGATGACGGCATCCTTGCCCGTGTTCAGCTTCGGCATATAGGGAACATTGGCAAAGGTGCGGTAGCCGCCGTCGGCGCGGAAGAAAAACCAGTCGTAATACGGCGAGTCTGTGCTGCGTTTCCTTGCGTCGAGGAAAAAGGGGTGCTCGCAGGAGAGATGGTTGAACACGCCGTCCAGCATGACGCGTATGCCCTTTTGATGCGCGGCGTCGATCAGCGCCTTTAACGCTTCGTTGCCTCCGAAGGCGGGATCGACATTCTCATAGTCTGTGATATCATATTTATGATTGCTCGGGGAGCAGAAGACCGGCGTCAGGTAGAGCAGCTCTACGCCCAGCTCCTCCAAATAGGGCAGCTTCTGACGAATGCCGTCGAGGTCGCCGCCGTAGAAGCTCTTGGGCGTCGGCTTCTCGCCCCATTCGGCGTTGACATAGCGCAGATCCTTCTTCGGATTGCCGATGCAAAAGCGTTCGGGAAAGATCTGATAGCAGCTCGCCGTGCGCACCCATGCGGGGGTTTGCATCAGGTCGCAGGGGAACTGCGCGGTGTACTGGAAAAAGCTGAAATAGCCGAGGCTGTGGTCGTAGCCCTCCGTCAGACCCTCCTCGGAGAGGTAGCGCTCCGTTCCGTCGGCGCATTGCAGGCGGAAAATATAGGCAAAGCGCGTGTCCGTCAATTCGACGCTGACGCTGTAGTATTCAAATTCGGAGTCTGTAAAGGTGCGCTGCATGGGGACTTCGTCGCGAAATTCCCACCAAAGGTTCTTATTGCAGTTATAAATGAGTGAAGCGCTTTGCAGCGTATCCCGATTCGCACGCAGACGCAGGTGCATCTTTCCCTCGATGGGACAGGCGTCGACGGTACCGGGAATATGGATAACAGTTGATGTATGCATGGCGTCCCTCGCTTGACAGTTTTTCTTTGATATGCTAAGATGGCGCTATGAAGAAGAAATACACGATGAAAGACATTGCGCAGATGTGCGGCGTTTCCACCGCCACCGTCTCCTATGTTCTGAACGATGCGCCGAACCAGTCGATCAGCGCGGAAACAAAAAAGCGGATCCTGCAGATTGCCAACATGGTTGGCTATGTGTCCAGTGCCAGCGCCAGAGCCTTGGCGACCGGCAGGACGCAGCTTATCGGTGCCTTTATCCCGCATTGCGGCAACGGCGCCGGAAAACAGAGACTGCTCCAAGCCTTGGCGGAGGAGGCCGAGAAGGCTGGCTATACTTTGCTTCTGCTCACGGGGAAATGCCTGACCCAGCAGGTGACCAATGTGGACGCGGTGTTCGCCATCGACATTACCGAGGAGGAGTTTTCTGCCTTGGGCGACAATTCCTTCGTGCCGCTGCTCTATTTGGACGGGCAGACGGATGACGATCTGTTTTACTGCGTCTGCTTTGACGCGCAGGTACTGCGGCAGCGGGCGTTGGAACAGACCGGCTGCGTCAAAGCTGCCCTTGTATGCGAGCCGGTGCGGTGCTTCCAATACCGGAAATATTTGGAGGAATGCTTCGACGGCGTCTTTTCGCCGGCGGAGGCAATGGCGCGGTCGTTCGAGGCGGACACCGTCGTGCTGACCGCGGAGGATATTCCGATTGCTGCCGCGCATCGGCTGGTGATGGGAAGCCCGGCGTTCCCGCTGGATTTCGCGGCTTATGCCGAGGCTGCCGTCCGCGCGGCAATTAAGACCATTCTACGCGACGAAAGCCCGGCGGAGCATCATGTTTGGATATAAGTGAATAGTGAATGGTGAATAGGTGTGACGGTGAAAGGTGAGGTTGTACGTAGTCGGTAGTTCCTGCACGAGATTGCCACGACCAGTGTGCGCACTGGTCTCGCAATGACAGATTAGGGTAGCCTTTCCTTGTCATTGCGAGGAGCGCAGCGACGTGGCAATCTTGTGCAGGCGTTCGCAAGTGCGTACAAACCTACAGTCGGAGATTGCCACAACCCCGTTGGGATCTCGCAATGACAGATTAGGGTAGCCTTTCCTTGTCATTGCGAGGAGCGCAGCGA
>JBJDYD010000033.1:0-15396 GCA_051867015.1 Faecousia sp.
AGCAAATCATGCTGCAGATTTCAATATTGCAAAGGCGGGGCAAAGAGGGTATACTAATAGAAAAAACAGGAGAGGCTTATGAAGAAAGAAGCATTTGCCGCGCTGTGCGAAAAAACGGTTGTTTTGCTCGACGGCGCGACGGGATCGAACCTGATGAAGGCGGGAATGCCGCGCGGCGTGTGTACGGAGGCGTGGGTGTGTGAGCATCCCCGGGCGCTCTTGGAGCTGCAGCGGGCGTATGTGCGCGCAGGTTCCGACATCATCTATGCGCCGACCTTTTCCGCCAACCGCCACAGCTTGGCGCGGCATGGCTTGGAGGATCGGGTGCGGGAGCTGAACACAAAGCTGGTTGCCCTTTCCAAAGAAGCGGCGGAGGGGAAAGCCCTTGTGGCGGGCGACCTGACGACAACCGGCGTGCCGCTGGAGCCGTTGGGGACGATGGCGTATCAGACGCTGTTCGATCTCTATCGGGAGCAGATTGAGGCGCTTTGCGAGGCGGATGCCGATCTGCTTGTTGTCGAGACGATGCTTGCCGTGGATGAGACAACGGTGGCGTTGGAGGCGGCGCAGGCGGTGTGCGAGCTGCCGGTGATGTGCAGCCTGACGGTGCAGGCAGACGGCAGCGCCTATTTCGGCGGCGACTGCATCGAGGCGGTGCAGACCTTACAGGAGCTGGGCGCGGCGGCGGTCGGCATCAACTGCTCCTGCGGACCTGAGCAGCTTATCAGCTTGGTGCGCAATATGCGGCGTGTGGCTACGGTGCCGCTTTTAGTCAAGCCGAACGCGGGGCTGCCGACGATTTCGGACAGCGGAGAGGCGGTCTACCCGATGGGCGCGGCGGAATTTGCAAAGCATATGTCCGAGCTTGTACAGGCGGGAGCGCGCCTGATCGGCGGCTGCTGCGGCACGACGCCGGAGTTTATCGCAGAGTTGAATAAAAGAAGGAAGTAAGGCACAATGGAAAAGAATCATAATACCGTTGATCTGTACGCGCTGCTGGAGCACGAGGGCGGGAAGCTTCTCTATGAAGGCGGTGAGGGCTGCGTCATACAGACGGCGGAGGGCGATACCTTTATGTCTGATATTCTCGACGGCGAGCACCTCTGCCGTATTTTGCATGTGCTCGATACCGAAAAAATGACGCAGATCGTCGTGAAGAGCCGCGACGCGCAGGAAAAGGTCAGCGCGGAATTCGGCTTTCAGGATTTTAATCCCTGCACGCAGTGGAGCTACTGGCGCGAAGAAGCGCCTGAACTGCCAAAATGTGACATTCGTCCCTTAGAGCTGTGTCATTCGAAGCTTGCGGCGCAGCATTATAAGCTGTTTTCCCATACGGAGCCGTATCTGATCGAGCGCATTCAGGCGGGGAGAATGTGGGGACTGTTCGAGGACGGCAAGCTCGCGGGCTTTATCGGCACGCACAGCGAGGGCAGCATGGGAATGCTCGAGGTCTTTCAGGAACACCGCCGCAAGGGCTACGGCATGATGCTGGAAAATTTCCTGATCCGGTGGCATTTAGAGCGCGGCTGGACGCCGTTCGGTCAGGTCATTGACGGAAATGAGGCTTCGATTCGCTTGCAGCAAAAAGCAGGCATGGAACCGGGCGACCTGCCCGTGATATGGGTATTCTAATAAACAAAGCATCACGGTCACGCGCCGTGATGCTTTTTTGAAGAATGCCATGAAACCCTTTGCAGGGCGGGGACATGTCATAAGCTGTGTGCAGAACTACCGCGTGGGTATAAAACGATAGCCGGAGATTGCCGCGTCGCTGCGCTCCTCGCAATGACAAATGGGGGAAACCTTCCCGCGCCATTGCCGCGTCGCTGCGCTCCTCGCAATGACAAATGGGGAAACCTTCCCGTGTCATTGCGAGGAGCGCAGCGACGCGGCAATCTCGTGGAAGAACTACGAAGTGCTTCAAAACTTGTTTGTCGGTACTGTCTGCCGCTTACGCGGTCAATGGGGACATGTCCCCGCACTACAGACGGTTATTTATAGTATGACACGCCACGCGTCGATCAGCTTTTCGAGCGACCATGCGGCGTTGGCGGGACTGGAGGAGGGCAGAACCTCAGCGGGTCTTCCTAACAGCGGTTCGTTATAGCGGCAGTAGTATTTGTGCGAGGCTGCGCCGTTGCAGAAAATGCGCGCAATCGGCGCGTGGTCAACGATGATGCGCAGATCGTTCGGCACGACGTCACGGATGCTGCTGTCGGAGGAGCCGGCAATGGTGCAGCTTCCGATGGAATCCCAAAGCGCGAAATGATTGGAGAGGATCAGCGCCTTTTTTTCCTCCACGGTTTGCGGCACGGGACCTTCGGTCAGCGCTGCCATAATGCGCCAAAAACGGTTTTGCGGATGCCCATAAAAGAACATCGCCTCGCGGGACTTGACGGACGGAAACGAGCCGAGGATCAGCACCCGCGAGCCTGCGTCAAACAGTGGCGGGATCGGATGCACCTGTGCTTGCGGCGTTGCTTTTTGCGGCATAACGACCCTCCCTTCTGCCGCTATTTTAACCGAGCTTTTGATTTCTGTCAACGCCGAAAACGCGCCGGAGCCAGCGGCGGTCACGCAGGAGCAGGGCATCCGTCAGGTAGGAGAGCGCGACGAGGAGCGTGAGGAAATACGTTCCACGCAGCAAAACGGCGGGGAGGGGAGAGAGGCTGCTGCACGGCAGGAGCATGGCAGGTGCCGCAGCGAGCAGCAGGCAGAGCAGCGGGCGCGCAAAGTCGGAGCTGCGCGGGCGGTGCTCTGTGGTCACAAGCAAACGGCGCAGACTCAAGAACAGGTTGATTGCGTGGGTAACGGTGAAGCTGAACACATAGCCCTCAATGCCCCATCTCGGAAGCAGCAAAAAGAGCAGAATGACATCGAGCAGAGAGGTGAAGGTATTATAGCGCACGCAGCTCACCTGCTCGGCAAGCCCTTTGAGCATCCCATCGGTGATCGCGTCGAGATAGAGCATCAGCAGCATCGGCGCGAAAATTCGAAGATAACGCCCCGCGTCGGCGCTTTTGTAAACGAGCAAGCCCAACGCCTCGGCATTGATAAACATAAAACCCGCGCAGGCTGCGGCGAAGAGCATGGTCAGGCGCAGGCATTTGTCGGTCAGATCGGAGATGCGCAGCTGCCGCTTCATAGCGCGGCTGCGGGAGAGCTCCGGGACGAGCAAATCGGAGACAGAGTAGAGGATTGCGGCGGGGAACATCAGAATCGGGAAAACCATGGCATGAATGGTGCCGTAATCCGCCAGCGCCTGTGTGGAAGAACCGCCGAAACGGGCAAGTCCGTAGGGAATCAGAAGCTGCTCGGCAGTGTTCAGTCCCGCGCGCAGATAGTCGTTGAGCGCCAGCGGAACGCAAAGACGCAGAAGCCTTGCGCGGATATGCAGCGCCTCCTTGGGCGGCGCGGCGTGGCGGATATGGCGGCGGTAGAAAAAATAAAGAACGAAAAAGTCGAGCACCGCGCCGACGGAATTGCCGAGCATGATCGCGCAGCAGGCGCGTTCCAAGTCGCCTCTTGCCCACGAAAGCAGCAATACTGCCGTAACCCCTACGCAGAAAATCCGCTCTGCGATCTCAATTACGACGAGCTGGCGGATGCGGGAGCAGGCGGTGAAATAGCCGCTCATGATCCCCGAGAGACAGGCAAAGGGCAGAAAGACAGCCATGACCCGCAGAGACAGCGCAGCGCGGAGGTCACCGAGCCATGCGGAGGCGAAATAATCCGCAAGGAAAAACAGCGCCGTGCCCGCAATGGAACTGATGAGCATGCCGTAGCGCATACACGCACTGACCGCGGCTTTGACACCCCCGAGGCGGCGATGCCCGAATTCCTCCGCAGCGAGGCACATGGAGGCGACGCGCACGCCGGAGGTGCCGACGAGCATGGCAAACGTACCGACCGTGGAGATGAGCTGGAGCAGCCCCAAGCCCGACGCACCGATCTCGTCCGCCAAAAACACATTGAAGCCGATGGAGATCAGCCGCAGCAGCAGATTAGCCGCCGTCAGCAGGATTGCGCCGCTGAGAATGGAGTTTCGTTTACCCACGCCATCACCCCCCGCTATTATATATAGTAAACCCCGCCGCAAACATGAACAAATTTGCAGCGGGGAGATTTTTGGAACTTTGTAGGTTGGGATGAGGGTACAAAGTTAAGGGCATGTACGCGTTTGGCAGTTTCTGCAAAAGATTGCCACGTCGCTGCGCTCCTCGCAATGACAAATGAGGCTGCCTTTCCGTGTCATTGCGAGGAGCGCAGCGACGTGGCAATCTATTTTGGATTCTTGTACGTTTTTGGCAGCTTCTGTATTGATGGGGACATGTCCCGGCTCTACAGAGGTTTGGATTCGCCGTCAGAGTGGTTTGCCGTTGAGGGCGGTATAGACAAGCTTGTCACCTTCGTAGCAGAGCTTTAGAGAGAAGAAGGGAGCCTGCTCTTCCATCAGGCGGAGGAAGATCTTGTCGCCCTCCCATTGCGGAAGTGCGGCGAAACGCGCCTTTTCGACCCATTCGAGCTTGCCCTCGTCGCAATCGAGCAGCGTGCCTGCAAAGCCTGTCGCGTGGAACAGGTGCATATATTCGCCCTCCCATTTGTCCGAGACGAAGGTGACAATGCCGCAATAGCGATAATCGGTCAGCGTCAGCCCCGTCTCCTCCTTTGCCTCGCGCAGCAGGCATTCCTCGGGACTTTCGTCCTCCTCAAACTTCCCGCCGATGCCGATCCATTTGTCGCGGTTGAGATCGTTTTCCTTTTTGATGCGGTGCAGCAGCAGATAGCAGCCGCCTTTCTCGATATAGCAAAGTGTGGTATTTTTCATTGGTTTGTCTCCTTGCGGAAAATCAGCTCATCGTAGCCGGTCTCCTCGTCAAACGCCTTGTCAATGCGCCAGCCGTCCAAAATGCCGAGCACCAATTCACAGGTGGTGTTGACGATGCAGCCCTCGACCAGATGCCCGCCGACAGTGGAGAGATCTTCCTTGGAAAGCGCGATATGCAGATGGCAGCGAATCTCGCTGACGGTGCCGTTCAGTGAGACAATTTCGCACGGCTCGTCGATTGTGCGCAGGGTCACGCCGCTTGCGTCCCGAACGACGCCCTTACTGATGCAGCCGACGGCGGAGAGAACAACGCCCGCGCCGATGTGCTGCTCCCGCGCAAGGGCTTGTATGCTTTTGAACAGATCGTCGCCTCGATGCAGGCGCTTACAAACGGTTTTCATAGCTGCCTCCAAAAACGCCGCTGCTCCGGCAGCGGCGAATATGATTATGATTTCGGATTGGTGATGACATTGACTGCGCTGCGGAGATTTTCCACCGTGCAGTGTGCCGCGCCGTCGGCGTGCTCTCCGTCAAGCGTCCAGTCCATATCCTCGGGTGCATCAATCTCGACGCGCTCGCTGGATGCCATTGTCAGCATGGGCGTGTTGTAGTCCTGCGTCGTCAGGGCGAGAACGCAATCGCTCAATTCCAGCGGGTTTTTCGGCTTGCGGATCAACAGGACTTCAAACAGCCCGTCGTTCATATCGACCAGATCGGGCGCGAGGGTCAAAAGCCCTGCTACGGAGGTGGAATTGCTGATCGCTCCGAAAATATAGTCATCCTCGAACACCGTGCCGTCGGCAAGGGTCAAGCGCAGATGCTTGCTGCGGATAGAGGCAATCTCCTTCACGCCGCTGAGAATATAGGCAAAATGCCCCAATGCGTTTTTCAGACTCTGCGAGGTGGCATACGACGCCCGCGTAAAGGCGCCGAAGGAAGCGATGTAAGAGAAGTAACGGTCATTAAACCTGCCGATATCCAGCGGACGCGGCGTACCCTCGACGACATCCCGCGCGGCCTGCAGCAGGTCTTTGGAGAGCTTCAAACTGTTGGCAAAGTCATTTGTGCTGCCTGCCGGAATATAAGCGACGGGTGTCTTGCTGCCGACGGAATACAGTCCGGAAATAACCTCGTTAAAGGTGCCGTCGCCGCCGATGCAGAGGAGCACGTCGAATTCCGCAGCCCTTTCCGCGGCAACCTTCGTGGCGTCTCCGCGCGCTGCGGTCATATACGCCGTGACATCATAGCCGCCGCGATTGAGAATGTCGATGATCTCCGCGAGCACGCGGTTTGCTTTTTTCTTCCCCGAGCAGGGGTTCATTAATATCAAGAGCTTCTTCATCGGCATTATCGCACCTTGACCTGTGCGTTGATCATGACGATCAGGAGCACGAACGCGACCAGCACACCGACAGCGAAGAACGCCCAAAGCTCCTTGGACTGCGGCTTGCGGATCTTGATCGGCAGAATGAAGAACAGACCGGTGATCGCCGTGAGGGCGCAGAGCGTGATGCGGAAGGGGAGCACGGAGAACAGCTCGCCGAAGCGCTCAATACGATCCAGCCAAACACAGCCGGCGGAGATCACGCAGTAAAAGATCGGGAAGATCAGCGCTGCGGAGGTAATGGGCAAACCGGAATAGGATTTGCGGCATTCGTCCGTATTCTTTTGGCGCTGCTCCTCGGTGACATTGAAATAGGCAAGACGGATCAGACCCGCAAGGACATAAAATGCCGCAATAATATAGGCATACCAACGATAACCGCAGAGGAACAGCATGATCATCGCAGGCAGAACGCCGAAGGCGACAATGTCCGTCAGAGAGTCGATTTGAATGCCGAAGGACTTTTCCGCGGCAGAGCGGTTTTTCTTTGAGCGGGCAACCTTGCCGTCAAACATGTCGCAGAGCCCGCAGAACAGCAGACACATCGTCGCAAGAATCGGATGCCCTGTGACAGTTAGCACCATGCCCATAACGGCGGACAGCAGACTCAGGTAGGTCAAAATGACCGTATAATCATAAAATCCAATCATAGTACTCTCCTCAAACCATACGAGGGAAGCTTTGCATCGAAAGTGCAGCGCTTCCCGGGGTGTGCGTCTCATCTGTAACTAATTTATTATCCCTCATTTGCGGCGATTCGTCAAGTGGGCTTTGCGAGAAAGATAAAAAAATGGAGAAAAATGCCGGTAAACAGAGAAAAATCAGAATTCACCGACTGCGTACATCAGTGCCGACAGCGCACACAACGGCGCGGTTTCACAGCGGAGGATACGGCTGCCCAGCGTGCAGATTGCCAAGCCCGCTTTTGCCGCCTGCGCAACCTCCTCCGGTTCAAACCCACCCTCAGGCCCGGTCAAAAGAGCGGCGGTGCGGAAGGGAGTTTTTCGCTCGATGGCGGCGCGGAAGGTCAGCTTTTCCTCGTTTTCATAAAAGCAGACGGACAGCTCCGCCTGCGCCGCCCGCTCCAGCGCGGCTGAATAGGAGGGCAGGGCAAGCACCTGCGGGATTCTGCCGCGGCGGGACTGCTCTGCGGCGGAGGCGGCAATCTTCTGCCAGCGCTCCAGTTTTTTGGCAAGCGATTTTTCATCCGGACGCGAGACGCAGCGGGCGGAGGGGAAGCAGACAAGCTCGGCTGCGCCAAGCTCCGTCGCTTTCTGAATGACATGCTCAAACTTGTCCGCCTTGGCGAACGCCATATAGACGCTGCACTGCACGCGTGCCTCGCTCTCGGCGGGGGAGGCGGCATGGACAACTAAGCTGATCTGCCCGGCTGCCACATCCGAGACGGTGCAGCGGTAGTCCGTGCCTTCACCGTCGCAGACGGTCACCTCGTCGCCGTTTTTCAGCCGCAGCACCTTCGCGTGGGCGGCGTTTTCACCTGTCAGAACCATGAAGCTCTCGCCGATTTCCTCTTTGGGCACAAAGAATCTGGGCAATGCAACCCCCTCCTTTTTCTCTATTGTAGCAGAGAAAGAAAAAAATCGCAAGTGGTGAAAAAAGAGGTTGACAAAACCGAAATTGTGATGTACAATAGCGGAGCAAAACCGATATGCGAGTGTGCTGGAATAGGTAGACAGGCACGTTTGAGGGGCGTGTGACAACCGTCGTGTGCGTTCAAGTCGCATCACTCGCACCAAAGAACCGCATTCTTGTCGCAGACAAGAGTGCGGTTTTTTGAAATGATTGAAGGAATTGAGACAATGGGACTGTTTGATCTGTTTATTACCGCCGTGGCGCTGTCGATGGATGCGTTTGCCGTGTCTGTGAGCAAGGGACTCTCCGTAAAGCAGGTGCGCCTGAAGCACGGGTTGATCACCGGCGCGTATTTCGGCGGATTTCAGGCGCTGATGCCGCTGATCGGTTTTTTCCTTGCAAGCTCCTTTGCGGAGTACATAAAGCGCTTTGATCACTGGATCGCCTTCGGGCTCTTGGTGCTGATCGGCGCAAATATGCTGCGGGAGGCGCTTTCAAAGGAAGAAGAGGAGATGAACGACTCCTTTTCCTTCAAAACAATGCTGCCCTTGGCCATCGCAACCAGCATCGACGCGCTGGCGACGGGGGTGTCCTTCGCGGTAACGGATACGAATATCTGGCTTGCAATCTCCTTGGTGGGCGCGACGACCTTCGCGTTTTCCGCTGCCGGTGTAAAAATCGGCAACGCCTTCGGGCTGAAATACAAATCGAAGGCGGAGGTCATCGGCGGACTGATTTTGATTTTGATGGGCGTGAAGATTCTGGCGGAGCATTTGACAGGGGCGGCATAGAGATGGAGCTTTGGGACTTGTTTGACAAAAACCGTCAGCCGCTGCACCGCACCCATGTGCGCGGCGTGCCGATGCGGCGGGGAGAATATCACCTTGTGGTGTTTGTGTGGATCTTCAATTCCCGCGGGCAGACGCTGCTGACAAAGCGTTCCCCCGAAAAGAAGATTTTCCCGAATATCTGGTCGCCGACGGGCGGAGCGGTGCAGGCAGGGGAGAGGAGTCTGCAAGCCGTTGCCCGCGAGCTGCAAGAGGAGACCGGCATTCATGCGGAGGAGACGGAATTTGCGCTTTTGACGAGCGTGCGGGTGGCGCAGCGGTCGTATTTCAGCGATATCTATTTGCTGCGAAAGGATGTGCCGCTGTCGGAGATCGTTTTGCAGGAGGGAGAGACCTGCGATGCCAAATGGGTCAGCAAGGCGGAATTTGAGGCGATGATCGCAGCAGGCGAGATCGCCCCGCCCGATGTGGAACGCTACCGCAGCCTGCAGGAGCAGTTTGACGAAGTGTTGTTTTGAGCTGTAGACCGGGGACATGTCCCAGCCGACCGCGTAAGCGGCAGACAGTACAGACGAACGAGTTTGTACGTATTTGGTAGTTCCTGCACCGGCGCGCCGAGGTCGTCGCGCCCTACGGCGTACTGCTTCCAATCTCAAGGGTGCGCATCTCAGGAAGTAAAGTTTTAGTTTTAACAGCCTACTACAGCGCGACTCCCGCCTGTTCTCGAAGGGCGGCTATCATGTTGCCCGCCGGTATGTAGAAACAAGCTTGTACGCAGTTAGTAGTTCCTGCACCGGCTGGGACATGTCCCCGCCCTACGGAGTGATGGATGGATTATATCTGATTTTTGAAAAACAAAACCGCCTCATACGGAAAAAATTCCGTATGAGGCGAACTTTTTCTAAAAAATCCATTGACGAATGAAAAAAAGTGTGATAAAATGTATGCCTATACTGCGGGAATATCGCCAAGCACCATTCTTCACCCACTAATTGCATTATATCACGGGGAAACGCAAAGCGCAAGAGGGAAACACAACAAAGTGTCAACGCTGCCTCGCGTGTCGTAGAAGAAGAGGAATGCGAATGTGCCCCCGGAGTCCTGCGCAAAACAACACACCAAGCTACATCTGTACAGAAAGGCGTGATGACCGATATGGAAATCAAGGATGTCAAGTTCGGAAAGACCGAGCGCAAGAGCTACGCCAAGTATCAGGAGATCCTGTCGATGCCGAACCTTTTGAAGATTCAGAAGGATTCGTACAACTGGTTCCTGAACGAGGGTCTGCGTGAGGTGTTCCGTGACGTCGCCGCGATTACCGACTACACAGGCAACTTAGAGCTGTCCTTCCTCGACTACTCCCTCGACGAAAAGCCCAAATATACGGTCGAGGAATGCAAGGAACGCGACGCAACTTACGCAAAGCCCATCAAGGTGCGCGTCCGTCTGCTCAATAAGCAGACCGGCGAGATCAAGGATCAGGAGATCTTCATGGGTGATTTCCCGCTCATGACCAACGGCGGCACCTTCGTGATCAACGGCGCGGAGCGCGTCATTGTCTCGCAGATTGTCCGCAGCCCCGGCATGTATTACGGCGACACGGTGGACAAGGCAGACCAGCACATCTACACCGCCACCGTGATCCCTTACCGCGGCGCATGGCTGGAATACGAGACGGATCTGCAAAACAGCTTCTATGTCCGTATCGACAAGAACCGCAAGCTGCCGATCACCTGCCTCATCCGCGCCCTCGGTGTAGAGACTGACGCGCAGATCATCGAGCTGTTCGGTGAGGATGAGCGCATTAAGGCTACGCTGGAGAAGGACACCTGCAAGACCCGCGAGGACAGCCTGCTGGAGATCTATCGCCGCCTGCGCCCGGGCGAACCGCCCACGGTGGATAACGCTGCCTCCTATTTGGACTCGCTGTTCTTCGACCCGCGCCGCTATGATGTTTCCAAGGTCGGCCGTTATAAATTCAATAAGAAGATGGATATTTGGAGCCGCCTGAACGGTCAGGAGCTGGCGGAGCCGATTGCCGACCCGCGCACGGGCGAGATTCTCGCCATGCCGGGTGAGGTGCTGAGCCGCGCAAGAGCGAAGGAGCTTTCGGCACGCGGCGTTTGCGAAGCGACCCTGACGGTCAACGGCAAGCTCTGCAAGGTGTTCTCCAACTTCATGGTGGACATGAAGAGCTTCGTTGATTTTGACCCGGCGCAGTACGGCATTCGCGAGAAGGTCTGCCGCAAGGTGCTGTTTGAAATGCTCGACACGGTTCCCACCGACGGCTGGGAGGATGCCATCGAGGAGCGCCGCGATGACCTCATTCCGAAACACATCACCCGCGACGATATCCTTGCTTCCATCAACTATCTCAACTGCGTGGTCTACGGCGTCGGCACCACCGACGACATCGACCATTTGGGCAACCGCCGCCTGCGCTGCGTGGGCGAGCTGCTGCAAAACCAGTTCCGCGTCGGCTTCACCCGCTTGGAGCGCGTTATTCGTGAGCGCATGACCGTGCAGGATCTGGATACCGTTACCCCCCAGAGCCTCATCAACATCCGTCCCGTGACGGCGGTGATTAAGGAATTCTTCGGTTCCTCCCCGCTGTCGCAGTTCATGGATCAGAATAACCCGCTGGCAGAGCTGACGCATAAGCGCCGCCTGTCCGCCCTCGGCCCCGGCGGTCTGTCGAGAGAGCGCGCCTCCTTCGACGTCCGAGATGTCCACTACAGCCACTACGGCAGAATGTGCCCCATCGAGACCCCTGAAGGCCCGAACATCGGCTTGATCAACTATCTGGCAAGCTTTGCCCAGATCAATGAATACGGCTTTGTGGAAGCGCCTTACCGCAAGGTTATCAAGGAATATGACGAAAACGGCAAGTATGTCGCCTCCCGCGTGACGAACGAGGTCGAGTATATGTCCGCCGATGTGGAGGATGACTACTACATTGCGCAGGCAAAGGAGCCGGTGGATGAAAACGGCTACCTGCTCAATACCCGCATTACCTGCCGTCACCGCGACGAGATCATCGCCGTTGACCGCGAGACGATCGACTATCTCGATGTCTCCCCGAAGATGATGACCTCCATCGCGACGGCGTTCATCCCCTTCCTGCAAAACGACGACGCAAACCGCGCGCTCATGGGCGCGAACATGCAGAGACAGGCAGTTCCCCTGATGGTCACGGAGGCACCGATCGTCGCCACCGGCATCGAGCAGAAGTGCGCCGTGGACTCCGAGGTCTGCATTAAGGCGGAGGGTGACGGCGTCGTGACCCGCGTCAGTGCCGATCTCATCACCGTCCGCTATGACAACGGTGAGGTCAAGGATTATAAGCTTACCAAATTCGCCCGCTCCAACCAAGGCACCTGCGTCAACCAGCGCCCGATCATCGAGGTCGGCGAGCGCGTGACCAACGAG
Organism: Faecousia sp.; assembly: GCA_051867015.1. Lineage (GTDB taxonomy): Bacteria > Bacillota > Clostridia > Oscillospirales > Oscillospiraceae > JAZOXB01. The sequence goes on from JBJDYD010000033.1 coordinate 12,023, forward strand.
CAGATCATCGCCGACGGTCCCGCTTGCTCCCAGGGTGAGATTGCGCTCGGCAAGAATGTGCTGATCGGCTTTGTCACTTGGGAAGGCTACAACTACGAGGACGCGATCCTGCTCAACGAGCGTCTGGTGCGCGAGGATGTCTTTACCTCGATCCATATTGAGGAGTACGAGACAGAGGCGCGCGACACAAAGCTCGGGCCGGAGGACATTACCCGCGATATCCCGAATGTCGGCGACGACGTTCTGAAGGATCTGGACGAAGACGGCGTGATCCGCATCGGCGCGGAGGTCAAGTCCGGTGATTATCTGGTTGGCAAGGTCACCCCGAAGGGCGAGACGGAGCTGACCGCCGAGGAGCGCCTGCTGCGCGCCATCTTCGGCGAAAAGGCGCGCGAGGTGCGCGACACCTCCTTGAAGGTTCCCCACGGCGAGGCGGGCATCATCGTGGATGTCAAGGTCTTTACCCGTCAGAACGGCGACGAGCTTTCGCCCGGCGTCAACAAGGTCGTGCGCGTCTATATTGCGCAGAAGCGTAAAATCTCCGTCGGTGATAAGATGGCGGGCCGTCACGGCAACAAGGGCGTCGTCTCCCGCATTCTCCCCGAGGAGGATATGCCGTTCCTGCCCGACGGCACGCCGCTGGATATCGTGCTGAATCCGCTGGGCGTCCCGTCCCGTATGAACATCGGACAGGTCTTGGAGGTTCACCTCGGCTATGCCGCCCATGCCCTCGGCTGGAAGGTCGCAACCCCGATCTTCGACGGCGCAAACGAGAAGGACATCCGCGAGACGCTGAAGCTTGCCGGTCTGCGCGAGGATGGCAAGACCGTCCTCTATGACGGACGCACGGGCGAGCCCTTCGATAACCTGGTTACGGTCGGCTATCCCTACTTCCTCAAGCTGCACCATCTGGTCGACGATAAGATCCACGCCCGTTCCACCGGCCCTTACAGCCTTGTCACCCAGCAGCCGCTCGGCGGCAAGGCACAGTTCGGCGGTCAGCGCTTCGGCGAGATGGAGGTCTGGGCGCTGGAAGCTTACGGCGCGGCTTACACCCTGCAGGAGATCCTGACGGTCAAGTCCGACGATGTGACCGGCCGTGTCAAGACCTACGAGGCAATTGTCAAGGGACACAATGTTCCGAAGCCCGGCGTGCCGGAGTCTTTCAAGGTCCTTGTCAAGGAACTGCAATCCCTCTGCCTCGATGTCCGCGTGCTGGACGATCAGGGCGAAGAAATCGAGCTGCGTGAGGACGACGATGACGACGATACCGTCTACACCGCCGGTAACGAGAGCTTCGTGACCGACGAAAATGAGGTTCTCTCCTCGGGCTATGCCATTGATCCCGACAGCTTAGACAGCGATGTTTCCGCCCTTTCTCAGATCATCGGGTTAGGTGATGACGAGGAAGCGGATGATGAAGACGATTTTTCCGAGGAATTCGCCCTTGACGATTCCGACGCGGAAGACGATGAAGAATAAAGGAGGAGTAATACGATGAGCAATAAGACTTTCAGCGCAATCAAAATCGGTATTGCTTCGCCGGAAATGATTCGCGATTGGTCCTACGGCGAGGTCAAAAAGCCGGAGACCATCAACTACCGCACCCTCAAGCCCGAGCGCGACGGTCTTTTCTGCGAAAAGATCTTCGGGCCGACGAAGGACTGGGAGTGCCACTGCGGAAAGTATAAAAAGATCCGCTTCAAGGGCAAGATCTGCGACCGCTGCGGCGTCGAGGTCACCAAGAGCAAGGTGCGCCGCGAGCGCATGGGCCATATCGAGCTTGCCGCACCCTGCAGCCATATTTGGTATTTCAAGGGCATTCCCTCCCGCATGGGTCTGCTCCTTGATATCAGCCCCCGCATTTTGGAGAAGGTGCTGTACTTCGCCAGCTATATCGTCACCGACCCCGGCGACGCGCCGCTGAGCAAGTGCCAGATCCTCACCGAGAAGGAATACCGCGACATGCGCGAAAAGTATGAGGACGACTTTGACGCGGGCATGGGCGCGGAGGCTGTGAAGAAGCTGCTGGCGGAGATCGACCTTGAGGCGCTCTCCGAGCAGCTCCGCAGCGAGCTGAAGAACGCGAACGGTCAGAAGAAGCTGCGCATCATCAAGCGCTTAGAGGTCGTCGAGGCGTTCCGTATGTCCGGCAATAAGCCCGAGTGGATGATTATGGATGTCCTTCCGGTCATTCCGCCCGAAATCCGACCAATGGTGCAGCTGGACGGCGGCCGCTTCGCAACGAGCGACCTGAACGACCTGTACCGCCGCGTCATTAACCGCAACAACCGCTTAAAGCGCCTCATCCAGCTCAACGCGCCGGATATCATCATCCGCAATGAAAAGCGTATGCTGCAGGAGGCGGTGGACGCGCTGATCGACAACGGCCGCCGCGGCAGAGCCGTCACGGGCGCGAACAACCGCGCGCTCAAGTCCCTGTCCGATATGCTCAAGGGCAAGCAGGGCCGTTTCCGTCAGAACCTGCTGGGCAAGCGCGTCGACTATTCCGGCCGTTCCGTTATCGTCGTCGGCCCGGAGCTGAAGCTCTATCAGTGCGGCGTGCCGAAGGAAATGGCAATCGAGCTGTTCCGTCCGTTCGTGATGAAGAAGCTCGTCGAGGACGGCGTTGCCAATAATATCAAGAGCGCGAAGAAGAAGATTGACAAGGGCGAGCCGGAGGTTTGGGATGCCCTTGAGGAGATCATCAAGGATCGCCCCGTCATGCTCAACCGCGCGCCGACGCTGCACCGTCTCGGCATTCAGGCGTTTGAGCCGGTGCTGGTCGAGGGCCGCGCAATCAAGCTGCACCCCCTGTGCTGCACGGCGTTCAACGCGGACTTTGACGGCGACCAGATGGCAATCCATGTTCCGCTGTCTGCCGAGGCACAGGCGGAAGCCCGTATGCTGATGCTCTCGGCAAACAACCTGCTCCGCCCGCAGGACGGCAAGCCCGTCACCGTGCCGACGCAGGATATGATCCTCGGCACCTACTACCTGACCTATGTCCGCTTGGGCAAGGAGGAGAAGGGCGCAGAGGAGGTCTTCGTGACCGATGCCGGCGATTTTGACCTGCCCGTGAACCAGTTAGTCGACGGCGACTTGGTCGAAAAGGCGATTGACGAAGCCGAGCGCTTCCACAAGAAAGCGCCGCAGTTCGTCGCGAAGCACGCCTATTCAAGCGTGGAAGAGGCGATCACCGCCTATTCCTGCGGCGCAATCGGTCTGCACGCCCCCATCCGCGTGCGCTACGGCAAGGAGATCGACGGCGTGATGCAGTACAAGCTCATCAACGCGACCGTCGGCAGACTCATCTTCAACGAGCCGATCCCGCAGGATCTCGGCTTTGTGGATCGCAGCAAGCCCGAAAATGC
>JBJDYD010000034.1:0-3241 GCA_051867015.1 Faecousia sp.
ATTATCTTAAGTACATATTTTGAGATTTCGTGTCCAATTTTTGTTGACTACTGCATTGCGCACACTGAGTGCGGCAAATCCCACGCAGGAACCCCAAAAAACGAACCCGCCCTACAGCCGTAAATCGCACCCTCGCCGTAGGGGACGGCGTCCTCGACGTCCCGCGTGCAGGAACCCCCAACCCCGCACAAACTCCCCCTCAATGTCATTGCGAGGAGCGCAGCGACGCGGCAATCCCATGCAGGAACTACCGATAGCATACAAACTCCCCCTATCCTCCGCCGTTTTGCAATTCCTTCATAAACGAAAGCGGCGTCATATGATACTTCTTCTTAAATGCCCTGTGAAAATACGACAAATTGCCGAACCCCACAGACATGGCAACCTCTGTGATGGAGGTATTCCCCTGTTCGAATCGCTCCACCGCCTTTTCCAGCCGCAAATTATTGATGTATTCCACACAGGTCATGCTCATGTGCTTCTTAAAAAACCGCATAAAATGATACTCGCTGAAATAGCACAGCTTCGCCAGCTGCGAAACGGAGATTGCTTCCGCAAAGTGCAATTCAATATAATCAAGGACATTTTTCAGCTTCTCCGAAGGTCTGCCCACGTCGGCGGACCGATTTTTTTCGCTGTAGCGCAGCAGCAGGAACACACTCTGCAGCAGCAGAGATTTCAGCGCAAGCTCGTATCCGAACGCCGCTTCATCATACAGCGGCGCAAGCTGCCGAAAGCACTGCCGCAGCGCGGAATAGGCGGGATGCTCCGGCGAGATCCGGCAGGGCATCGAGAATTCCTGACGCAGCATCGGCGCCAGATACCGCGTGGAACAGATATCCGTGGAATTTCCTCCCAGAAAATTCAGGTGAAAAACATAGGTTTCCGACCGCATTTCCTCCGCCCCATTGAGAAAAATCGAGTGGAGCATTAAGGGCGGAACAAAAAGAATGTCCCCCTCCTTCACCTCGTAATCCACCAAATCAATCCGATAGGCGCAGCCGCCCCGGGTAATCAGGGTCCATTCCGCCTCCTCATGCCAATGCGTCGTGACAACGGAATGCTCCGGCGTCAGACGGGTGAGGTATTTTTGCACCGGGAAAAAAGCTTCGCCGTGCTTTGCGTCCTCCTTCTGCTCGCGGGCAGGGGAATACCGTTTTTCCATAGCGTCTCCTCTTTTTCGTTCAAACTCTCAAAAGCGCAGGATTGTGTTATATAATGAAAAGAAATTGCAAGAAATCCGGAAAACATCCGTCTATAATGGCAGTATAATACATCCTGCAAAAAAGATCAACCAAAAAAGGAGCAACGGAAGCCATGGAAAGAAAATGGTGGCACGATAAGGTCGCATATCAGATTTACCCGAAAAGCTTTATGGACAGCAACGGAGACGGCATCGGCGATCTGCGTGGAATTATTTCTAAATTGGATTACCTCAAAGCGCTGGGCGTCGATATCCTCTGGCTCTCGCCGATCTACCAATCGCCCTTCGTAGATCAAGGCTACGATATTTCGGATTATTACGCCATCGCCGAGGAATTCGGGACGATGGAGGACTTTGACACATTGCTGGCGGAGACCAAGAAGCGCGGTATGTCTCTCATCATGGATCTGGTCATCAATCACTGCTCCGACCGGCACGAATGGTTTCAGAAAGCCCTTGCCGATCCCGAGGGAGAATACGCGGATTATTTTTACTTCCGCAAGGGACGCAACGGAAATCCCCCCAGCAATTACCGCTCCTACTTCGGCGGAAGCTGCTGGGAGCCGGTTGCCGGAACGGATTGGTATTATCTCCACATGTTCGCGAAGGAGCAGCCGGATCTGAACTGGGAAAACCCCAAGCTGCGGCAGAAGCTCTATGAAATGGTGAACTGGTGGCTGGAAAAGGGCGTGGCAGGCTTCCGCATCGACGCCATCATCAACATCAAAAAGGATCCGACATTCCCCGATTACGCGCCGGACGGAAGCGACGGTATGGCAGGCTGCTGGAAAATGGTCGAGAGCGTGGAGGGCGTAGGTGCGCTTTTGGAGGAGCTGAAGCAAAACACCTTCCAAAAGTACGATGCTTTCACGGTCGGAGAGGTATTCAATATGAAGCCGGAGGAGTTGAATGACTTCATCGGCGAAAACGGCCACTTTTCCACAATCTTCGATTTCAGCGCCCATTCTCTCAGCATGGGCGGGCACGGCTGGTACGACGCGCCGGCAATCGACTTTCCCACATGGCGCAAGACCGTAACCGACGCGCAGCTTGAAATCCAGCGTTACGGCTTCGAGGCGAACATCATCGAGAACCATGACGAGCCGCGGGGCGTGTCGCGGTATTTGCCGGAATACGCGCAAACGCCGGCGGGCGCAAAAATGCTCGGAACGGTCAGCCTGCTGCTGCGCGGGATCCCGTTTATTTATCAAGGGCAGGAGCTGGGCATGCGCAACGCCGTATGGAACAGTCCCGGGGAGTTCGACGACATCAGCACCAAGGATCAGTACCAAGTGGCGAGAGCCGCCGGACTGACCGAGGCGGAGGCGCTGGAGGTCTGCGGCAGAATGAGCCGTGACAACGCCCGAACGCCGATGCAGTGGAACGGCGGAGAAAACGCGGGCTTCACCACGGGAACCCCATGGCTGAAAATAAACGCCAACTATCCCGAGGTGAATGCGGCGCAGCAGGAGACGGATCCGGATTCCGTGCTGCAATACTACCGCCGCCTGATCGCCCTGCGCAAATCGCCGGCGTACCGCGAAGTATTCACCTACGGCGAATTCGTGCCGGCATATCAGCAAACGGAAACCGTCATGGCGTATTACCGTCTGAACAAAGGCCAACGGATGCTGATTGCCGCCAATTTCGGAAAAGAGACGGTAGACCTGCCGTTGGAATACCCCGTGCAGCGGATCGCGCTCTCCAACCAAACCCGCACAGAAGTCCCGCGCGGCACCCTCTCCCTGCAAAGCACCGAAGTCATCGTTTTAGAATGCCGCCCCAACAAAGAATAACCGCCGCACCCCTGTAGGGCGGGCGACATGTCCCCGCCGGTGCAGGAACCCCCAACCGCGTACAAACCTCCCTCCCCTGTCATTGCGAACCCAGTGCGCACACTGGGTGTGGCAATCTCGTGCAGGAACCTCCACCCCCGCACAAACTTCCCCCTCAGTGTCATTGCGCACCCAGTGCGCACACCGGGTGCGGCAATCCCGTGCAGGAACCCCCAACCCCGCACAAACTCCCCCCATGTCA
>JBJDYD010000035.1:0-14952 GCA_051867015.1 Faecousia sp.
AACGGTACAGGCTTGTATGAGGTCGGCAGTTCAGCAAGCGGGACGTCGAGGACGCTGTCCCCTACGGAGAGGTGCCTTCCGCGGTTGAGCGTCGGTTTGACGGTGTTACAATGATAAAAAAACGATTTTTTAAATTAGTATGAAGCTGTGGAATTAGGGAGTCTGTTTGTCAAGCTGCGTTTGCAGGTCTTTGAGCGCTTGGGGGGTGTCTACATCGGTCAGTTCCTTTTGCGCGACCTCGACCGTTACGAGGCGGTCGGGGTGACGGCGAATGACGCTGTTGCCGCCGTGATCCTCGGTCAGCGCCAGCAGCTCGCCGTAAAACGCGCGGGGGAAAATACAGGGATTGCCGCGTTTGCCGTTGTGCGCCGCGCCGACGATATACTGCGGATGCTCCCGCCAGCAGGAGACGACGCGGGCAACGGAAGTGCTGCCCAAGAGCGGTTGGTCGGATACCATATATAATATCGCATCGCATTCCGAGAGCGCCTGCGTGCCGAGGGCGATTGTGTGGCTGATGCCGTAGTCGGGATGTTTGTTTTCGATTGCCTCGAAGCCGAATTCTCTTGCCATTTCCGCTATTTCGGGATACTGCGTGACAACGGCGACGCGGGAAAACTGCGCTTTCGGCACAGCTTCCAAGGCATGGCGGATCAGGGATTTTCCGTTAATCTTCGCAGCAAGCTTGTTTTGACCGAAGCGCGCCGCGTTACCCGCTGCCATGACAACACAGCCGAGCTTTGAAGTTAGCATGTTTTGTCCCTCCGATTCTTATCGTTTATTTTACCTCATTCGGGGTGGGAGTATGCGCGCATTCGTTCCTGCTCGCACGGCGGCAGAGGCGGGCAGGAACGACCGGGTACCCGCCGGATGGGAAATAGATTGCCGTGTCGCTGCGCTCCTCGCAATGACATGGGGAGAGGCTACCCTCCTTGTCATTGCGAGACCAGTGCGCACACTACCCGCAAGGGGTACGCCGCATCCGTAACGCTCCTTCGTCGCGAACGGCTGCGCAGTGGTCGTGGCAATCTCAGGTTGTGGGTTTGTACGTGGTTGGCAGTTCCTGCACGAGATTGCCGCGTCGCTGGCGCTCCTCGCAATGACATGGAAGACAGCCTTTCCCGTATTTTTAATCGTGCGAAGCACACCTCAGCCATTCACCCTTAGTCCTTAGCCCTTAGCCAAAATCGGAATCCGCGCGGAGCGCTCCGACGCTATTCACTATTCTCTCTTCACTTTTCTCTCGTCTCTCGTCACCCTGCTCCCTTTATCTCATATAGTATACCCGCTTTTCCCGAGATTTTCCAGCCCTTTCTTTTTTGCGTTATTTTGTAAATAGGATAACGATTTTTCTTTCCTTTCCGTACATTTTATGATATACTCAAAATGTATAATCAGAACGAGCCGATTTTTGTTTATTTCGTTCGAAATCATCGTCAGGAGGTTTACATAATATGAATGTTGGCAAAAGCGTAGCCCGCGTTGACGCGTTTGACAAGGCTACCGGCAGAGCCAAATACACGGACGACCTGTGCGACCGTCGTGCCCTCGTCACCCGTGTGGTTCGCTCCACGATTGCGCACGGCTATGTGAAATCCGTTGACATCTCGGAAGCCGAAAAAGTTCCCGGCGTAGTAAGAATCTTCACCTGCTTTGACGTTCCGGATATCAAATTCCCCACCGCCGGTCACCCGTGGTCGGTGGAGGAGGCGCATCAGGATGTCGCTGACCGCCGTCTGCTCAACCGCCATGTCCGTTATTACGGCGACGACGTTGCCGCTGTTGTGGCGGAGGACGAGGTTGCCGCAGCGCAGGCAGCCGAATTGGTTAAGGTCGAATATGAGGCGCTGCCCTTTGTTCTCGATGTGCAGGAGGCGATGAAGGACGGCGCGCCGCAGCTTCATAAGAACTACCCCAACAATATCCTGAAGCATACCTCGAGCCGTAAGGGCAATTATGAAGAGGCGATCAAGGAAGAAGGGCTGATCTGCGTCGATAAGTGGTACAACACCCCGACCGTGCAGCACTGCCACATTGAGAACCATGTTGCCTATGCCTACGAGGAGTCCGGCAAGATCGTCATTGTCTCATCCACGCAGATTCCCCACATTGTCCGCCGCACCGTCGGACAGGCGCTCGGCATCGACTGGGGCCGTGTCCGCGTGATCAAGCCCTATATCGGCGGCGGCTTCGGCAACAAGCAGGATACCTTGTACGAGCCGCTGGTTGCGTGGCTGTCCATGCAGCTGGGCGGTCGGCTCGTCAAAATCGACATTCCCCGGGAGGATACCTTTGTCTCCAACCGTGTGCGCCATGCCATCCGCTTCCATATGGTCTCATGGCTGCGCCCGGACGGCACCTTTGTGGCGCGGAAGGTGGAGTGCTTCTCCAATCAGGGCGCTTACGCCTCCCATGGTCACTCCGTCGTCGCCAAGGCAATGGGTTCCTTCCCCCAGCTCTATCCCTGCGATAACTTCGACTGCGATGCCTACACCGTCTTTACCAACCGCTCCACCGCAGGCGCGATGCGCGGCTACGGTATGCCCCAGGCGTCCTGGGCACATGAGTGCCACATTGAGGATATCTGCAAGGTCTTAGGCGTTGATTCGCTGCAATTCCGCCGCGACCATATCATGCCGGTCGGCTATGTGGACGGCTTCTCGAAGAACGAAAACTATTACGACAGCTTCAACCAGTGCTTCGACAAGGCCATCGCCTATATCGACTATGACCGCAAGCACAAGGAATATGAGCATCAGAACGGCGATATCCGCAAGGGCGTGGGCATTGCGCCCTTCTGGTACAACACCGCCGTCTGGCCCATTGCGCTGGAGCACTCCTCCTGCCGTATGGTGCTCAATCAGGACGGCTCCATTCAGGTGCAGGTCGGCGAGACGGAGATCGGTCAGGGCGCAGACACCGCATACGCCCAGATGGCGGCGGATGTGGTCGGCATCAAGGACTACAAAGACGTCCATGTGATCTCCACGCAGGATACCGATGTGACGCCCTTCGGCCTCGGCGCGTATGCCTCCCGTCAGACCTATGTTGTCGGCTTCTCCATCACGCAGACCGGCAACATTCTGAAGGAAAAGATCCTCAAATACGCCAATGAGCTGACCCGCGTGGCAATCGCGAATCTCGACATTATTGAGAGCAACATCGTCCGCACGACGGACGGACGTATCCTGATGAGCCTGAAGGATTTGGCGACCGAGGCGTTCTACAGCCTCTCGCATTCCGAGCATATCACGGCGGAGTCGACCTATCAGATCAAGAACAACGCCTATTCCTTCGGCTGCTGCTGCGTCGAGGTCACGGTGGATATTCCGATGTGCCGCGTGAAGATCGACAAGATCATCAATGTTCACGATTGCGGCAAGCTCATTAACCCGCAGCTTGCTGCCGCGCAGGTACACGGCGGCATGTCGATGGGCATCGGCTACGCCCTTTCCGAGCAGCTTCTGTTCGACGAAAAGACGGGCAAGCCGCTCAACAACAACCTGCTGGATTATAAGCTCTCTTCCACGATGGATCACCCGCATTTGGAGGCGCAGTTCATTGAAAATCCGGAGCCGACCAGCCCCTTCGGCACGAAGGCACTCGGCGAGCCGCCCGCGTGTCCCGTCGCGCCCGCGATCCGCAACGCCATTCTGAACGCAACGGGCGTGGCGATTGACGATGCGCCGATGACACCGCACATCCTCTTCAAGCGCTTCTCCGAGGAGGGCTTGATCAACGACCCGTGGAGAAAGGAGAATTGAGCCATGTATGATATGAAAGCCTATTACGAGTCCGCGAGTGTGGAGGACGCCGTCCGTCTGCGGATCGAGCATCCCGAAGCGCACATCATTGCCGGCGGCTCGGACGTTCTGGTGCAGATGCGCGAGGGCAAGCGCGCGGGCGTGGAGCTGATCTCCATCTACATGCTCGACGAGCTGCGCGGCGTCTCTATGGACGAGGACGAGACGCTCCGCATCGGCAGTCTGACGAGCTTCTCCCATATTACAAGAGATCCCCTCATTCAGAAATACATCAATGTTCTCGGCGAAGCGGTGGATCAGGTCGGCGGACCCCAAATTCGAAACATCGGCACCATCGGCGGCAACACCTGCAACGGCGTGACCTCCGCGGACTCCGCCTCGACCCTCCACGCATGGGAGGCAATCGTCGAGCTGACCGGCAAGGACGGCAAGCGCCGCGTACCGATCAAGGACTTTTATCTGAAAGCCAAGGTCGTCGATATCCATCCGGATGAAATTCAGACCGCGATCCTCATTCCGAAGGAGAGCTACGAGAACACCTACGGCTATTATATCAAGTACGCCATGCGCAACGCGCTGGATATCGCGACGAACGGCTGCTCGGTCAATGTCCGCCTCTCCGCGGATAAAAAGACCTTCGAGCGCGTCCGTGTTGCTTACGGCGTTGCCGGCCCCATTCCAATGCGTGCCCCGAAGGCGGAGGCGTTCATCAACGGGAAGGAAGTTACCATGGAGAATATCGAGGCGTTCTCGCAGAAGGTGCTGGAGGATATCAACCCGCGTGATTCGTGGAGAGCGTCGAAGGCGCTGCGCCAGCATGTCGCGGTGGAATCCGCGAAGCGCTGCATCATCGAATCCGTCAAACGAGCAGGAGGTGCGCTGTAATGGGAAAGCAATATATGCTGGTCAAGTACAACCTCAACGGCAAGGATGTGGAGCAGATGGTTGACGTCCGCGCCAGCCTGACCGATATGCTCCGCAACGACTTCCGCATGACCTCCGTGAAGAAGGGCTGCGAGGTCGGCGAGTGCGGCGCATGTACGGTGCTGATCGACGGCGAGGCGTTTAACTCCTGCATTTACCTTGCCGTCTGGGCGAACGGGAAAAAGATCCGTACCCTTGAAAGCCTGATGGGCCCGAACGGCGAGCTGTCGGATATTCAGCAGGCATTTATCGACGAGGCTGCCATTCAGTGCGGCTTCTGCACGCCCGGCTTTATTCTCAGCTCCCTTGAGATTTTGGAGAGCGGCAAGGAGTATACCGACGCCGAGCTGCGCAAGCTCCTGTCCGGTCACCTGTGCCGCTGCACGGGCTATGAGAATATCATCCGTGCCGTCAAAAAGACCATGTACCGCCGCCTCGGCAAACCCATGCCGGAATGAACTGCAAACACAAGTGCCGCTTGCCTCGAATGGCAGGCGGCACTTTCTTTTTGGCGGCAGGCGGTGTAGGAGAACGGGCCGGTACGCAATCGGCAGTTCCTCTACGGCGAGGGTGCATTTTATGGCTGTAGGGCGGGGACATGTCCCCGCCGATCGCGTAAGCGACAGACGGTGCGCATGAGCGAATTGGTACGCAGTTGGCAGTTCCTGCACCGGCGGGGACATGTCCCCGCCCTACAGGGGTGCGGCGGCTGCCTACGGCGTTTGATTGGCAGCAGGTTTGCGATTCAGGAAGCCGGTGAAGATCAGCATGGCGGCCACGGAGAAGAAGAGCGCCATCATGTAGGGTTCTTCCCACAGGCTTTCGAAGAGACTGTGGATCAGGATGCCCACCAAGCCCGCTAACATACCCACGCAGAGGGGCTTCCTCTCCTTCGAACCGGCAAGTCCGCAGGCGCGCAGACCGCCCCAGAGCAGTCCTGCCATCGCGCTCAGAAACGCGGTGAGTCCCGCGATGCCGTTTTCCGCGAGAATTTTGATATAGTAATTGTCTACATACATATAGATAAACGACGGATTGACCTTGTTCTGCACGGCGACCGCGCCGCCATACATGCCGTAGCCGAGACCGCAGGTCCACGCGTGGTATTCATCGACGTAACCGAGGGCGGTTTGCCAGCGCTTTGCCCTGCCGCCGCGTGCGTTGGACGCGGCGAACTGCGGCGTGAACAGATAGCCGATGCGGCTGCGCACGAAGGGCAGGAAGCAGGCGGCGATGCCGGCGACCAGCATCAGACCGAACAAACGGCGGTCAACGAGCAGCGCAAACAGCACCGCCGCGACTGCCAGCGCCAGCCATGCGCCCCGCGACATCGTGAACAGGCAGGCAAGGCACATACACAGTCCGCAGATCCAATAGAAGACCTTCTCTGCGGACCGCTCCGAAGCGTAAGCCATGCCGATTGCCATCGGGGCGAACAGCACCATATAGCCGCCCATGATATTCGGATTCTTGAAGATGGAGAACACGCGGGTGCGCACCGCCGTCTCCGCCTGATCCGTCCATGTGTCCGGAATCTCCACGCCGGCGACGAACTGCCAGATTCCGTGCAGCGCGAAGACGAAAGCGATCAGAACCATGGCGCGGTAGAGGAACATCAGATCTTCATCGTTCCGCAGCAGACGTGTGACAAGGAAGAACATGAGAATGTATTCCATGCTCGCGCGGTAGCCCGTGATATTGACGGAGAGATACTTGCCGACCGTAAAGAGCAGCAAAATCACGCCCGCGAGCAGATAACCCGACAGCCAGACATCTACGGCGTTGGCGCGGCTGCGCAGCGGCTCCTTGCTCGTCATGCGCTGATAGACAATCCAGAGCAGGCACAGCACCATCAGCGCCTCGTCCCAAAGGGAGGCGAGGGAGGCGATATCCAGCGCGCGCAGGAGATAGTCAATGGGCGCGTAGGCGGCGATTATGAGCAGCAGAAAGCTCGTCATGCCGCCGGAGAAGAGCCTGCCGATCAGAAAGCTCTCCCGCAGGGCATGCAGGAAGCGCCCGTAGACGCGGCGCACCGCGCTGTCCTGCAACAGGGGGAGCAACGGTCTGCCGAGACGGTAGAGCGCGGCATTGCAGCGGTCGAGCAGCCTCCGATAAGCAGAGCGATCCGCGACCGGTTCGGCGCAAAAGAGCCGCGCGAAGAACCGATAGGTCGCGCTGTCCCGCCAAAGGGCGCCGAGGTAGCGGAAGAACCGCCCAATCGGCGAACGCGACAGCAGCGCCCCAAATGCCGCGAAAAAGCGCCAAAGGAGGCTTGAGGTCAATAGCTCGTTCATGAAAGAATCTCCATGGACAGCACCTGTCCGGTCAACTCCACGCGCGTGGTCTTAACGGGATAGGTTATGCCGACGCGGATCTCCTGCTTTCCGATGGAGTAGGTTCCCGCGCTGACGGTGGATGCCGCTTCGATCGTCAGGTGCAGATCGACAAGGTCCTCCTCCTTCTCGACGATCTCCCAAGAGACAATCTCCGCATCGAGGAGCGAACCGCTGTTGAAGATGCGGCGCGGGGGGACGATGCTCTCCCCGACGACGACATCCTCGCCCTGCAGCGCAGAGACCGCCTCCTCGGCAACCTCGCGGGGAAGCTGCGTACACAGCACCGTGAAGCGGAGATTCGGTTCGCTCGTCGGCAGCTCCGTGGCAGCGCCGCCGCCGTTTCCGCCGAACAGACGCACGCCGACGAAAACGAGCGCGGCGAGCAGAATCAGCAGGATGAGAATGTCGATGATGTTCAGCTTTCCAAAGAGTTTTTTGTTTTTCATTGGTACCTCCCAAGGCGGAAAGCGCATTTGAGGATTGCTTCTTTCCGAAATGTGTATTATAATCATTATATTCGATTGTATTCCGAAATTCAAGACCATTCTTAGGACTGAGGCTGGAACATGAAAATTATCCATTTGATCTCCGGCGGCGATGTCGGCGGGGCGAAAACCCATGTGCTGTCGCTGCTCGCCGGACTGAACAAGACCGAGACGGTTCACCTGATCTGCTTTATGGAGGGCGACTTTGCCGCCGAGGCGCGGCAGCTCGGCATTCCGACGACCGTGATCGAGGATCGCAACCTTTTGCGCACGCGCAAGCGCATTCTCGCGATGATCCGCCACGACGGCTATCAGGTCATCCACTGCCACGGCGCGCGGGCGAATATGATGGGCATCCTGCTGCGCAAGCGGGCGGGTGTGCCCGTCATTTCGACGATCCACAGCGACTACCGCCTGGACTATTTGGGCAGGCGGCTTGCCGCGCTGACCTACGGCAACATCAACAAGCTTGTCTTGCCCCACCTTGACGCGTGGATCGGCGTGTCTGCGGGCATGACGGAGCTTTTGATCGAGCGCGGCTTTGACCCGCAGCGGATCTATACGCTCTATAACGGCGTGGACTTCTCCGCCCGGCGCACACCGCTGCCCCGGGAGGAATATCTGCAAAGCATCGGCTTGGAGACGGCGGAGGATACCGTGGTCTTCGGCATTGCCGCGCGCATTTCGCCCGTGAAGGATATGACAACGCTGCTCCGCGCCTTTGCCGAGGCGGTTAAGGTCTGTCCGAACATCCGCCTTGCCATAGCGGGCGAGGGGGAGCAGGAGGCGGAGATCCGTTCGCTTGCCGCAACGCTCTGCCCGAAGGGGACGGTGTGCTTTGCCGGCTGGGTGCGCGACATTGACAGCTTTTATAACGCGCTGGACGTGAATCTGTTGACCTCGCT
Source organism: Faecousia sp. (assembly GCA_051867015.1). GTDB lineage: Bacteria > Bacillota > Clostridia > Oscillospirales > Oscillospiraceae > JAZOXB01. The sequence continues at coordinate 8,415 of JBJDYD010000035.1, forward strand.
TTCCGAGACCTTCCCCTACGCGCTGACCGAGGGCGCGCGGATGCACTGCGCGACGATTGCCTCGGAGGTCGGCGGCGTGCCGTATCTGATCGACGACGGGGTGAACGGTCTGCTCTTCCCGGCGCAGGATGTGCAGAAGCTGGCGAAGCATATGGTTTTTCTCGCGCAGAACGCCGAGACGCGGCGGGACATGGGCGAGAAGCTGTATGAAAAGGTGAAGCGCGACTTCTCGCTGGAGACGATGCTGCGGCATCAGAAGGAGATCTATGAGACGATCATCCGCCGCGCCGCCCGACCGAAGCAGCTCCGGGACGGTGCGCTGATCTGCGGCGCTTACGGCAAGGGCAACAGCGGCGACAACGCCATTTTGAGCGCCATTGTCGAGCAGCTCCACCACATCGACCCCGATCTGCCCATCTGTGCGCTGACCCGTGACACGGCGGAGACGCGCCGCTGCGCGAGAATCGAGGCAGTCTATACGTTCAATATTTGGAAGATCGGACGGCTGATGCGCCGCACAAAGCTCTATATCAGCGGCGGCGGCACGCTCATGCAGGACGCGACGAGCACGCGCTCTCTGCTTTACTATCTGTTCAGCATCCGGCAGGCGAAGCGCAACGGCTGCCGCGTGATGCTCTATGGCTGCGGCATCGGTCCCATCAGCCGTCCGCGCAACCGCAGGCGCGCGGCAAAGACGCTCAACCGCTGCGCGGACATCATCTCCGCCCGCGATCGCTATTCCATGGAGACACTGCAGGAGCTGGGCGTTACGAAGCCGGAAATTCACCTGAACGCCGACCCCGCCCTGCTGATCGACCCGCCCGAGACCGACGCGCTGCACAACTATCTGCGGCGCAGCGGCATCCAAGAGGGCAGCCGGTATGTTATGGTTGCGCTGCGTCCGTGGCAGGGATTTCACGAAAAGGTCGGCGCGTTTGCCGCCGCGTGTGAATACGCGCACCGGGAATACGGCTTGATCCCCCTGCTTTACGCGATGGAGCCTGCCCGTGACGAAGCGGCGTTACAAGCCGTGGCGGAAAAGCTGCACTGCCCCTATTTACTGCTCAGCGCGGGGACGGACGGCGCGGAGGTTTTGGCGCTCGTGCGGCGCATGTCCCTCGTGGTGTCGATGCGGCTGCACACGCTGATCTTTGCCTCCGGACAGGGCGTGCCGATGGTCGGCGTGGTCTATGACCCGAAGGTGAGCGGCTTCTTGGACTATTTGGGGCAGGAGCTGTATCTGCCGCTGTCCGAGGTCACCGCCGCCGCTTTGGACGATCTGATCGACACCGCCATGGCGGAGAAGCCGTTTGAGGCGGAGAACATCGAGCGCTTGCGCAGGCTGTCCGCCGAGAACGAGACGCTTGCGCGCAGACTGCTGGAAGAATAAAGGAATATACACCTATGAAAATCTATCTCCGCTTTTTGAAGGAATATCCCCGTGAGAGTGTGCTTGCGCCGCTGTTTAAGCTGCTGGAGGCGTGCTTCGATCTGTGTGTGCCGCTGGTCGTGGCGGCGATGATCGACCGGGGCATCGGGACGGGCGACACCGGCTTTCTCTGGAAAATGACGCTGCTGCTGGTGCTTTTGGCGTTCGTCGGGCTTGCCTGCTCCGTCACGGCGCAGTATTTTGCGTCCAAGGCGGCGGTCGGCACGGCGACGCGGCTGCGCAGAGAGCTGTTTGCCCATATGCAGGCGTTTACCTACGCCCAGACAGACCGCGTGGGCACCGCTTCCATGATCACGCGCATGACGAGCGACATCAACCAGCTTCAGACGGGCATCAACATCACCCTGCGCCTGCTGCTGCGTTCACCGATCATCGTTTTCGGCGCGGTAGCGATGGCGTTTACCGTCAGCGTGCATTTGGCGTGGATTTTTGTCGGAGTTGTGCCGCTGCTGGCTTTGGTGGTGTTCGGCGTGATGCTCGGTACGATCCCGCTCTACCGCAAGGTGCAGTCGCGGCTCGACCGCGTAACTGCCGCCACAAGAGAAAATCTCAACGGCGCGCGCGTCGTCCGCGCGTTCTGCAAAGAGGAAGCGGAGATTCGCCGCTTTGACGGGATCAACCGCGCCCAGACCGCCCTGCAGGAGCGGACGGGCAGACTTTCTGCGCTGATGAATCCGCTGACCTATGTGCTCGTCAACCTTGCCGTGCTGCTCATCATCCGGCAGGGCGGCTTCTCCGTCGCGGCGGGGACGCTGACCCAAGGGCAGGTTGTGGCGCTGGTAAACTATATGGCGCAGATTTTGGTGGAGCTGGTCAAGCTGGCAAACTCCATCTTTACCGTGACCAAGGCGGTCGCCTGCGGCAAGCGCATCGGTGCTGTGCTGGACATGCCCGCCGGACAGGAGAGAATTGCGGAGGAAAAGCCGCAGAACACCGGCGAGGCAGTCTCCTTCGAAAAGGTATCGCTGACCTATGCGGGAGACAGCGCGCCTTCCTTGCAGGACATTACCTTTACCGCTTTGCGGGGACAGACCGTCGGCGTGATCGGCGGCACCGGCGCGGGCAAGTCCTCGCTGGTACAGCTCATTCCGCGCTTTTATGAGGCGACGGAGGGAAGCGTGCGCGTCCTCGGCGCGGAGGTGCGGAGCTATGAACCCGCAGCGCTGCGCGGACATATTGGGATTGTGCCCCAGAAGGCGGAGCTGTTCCGCGGGACGATCCGCTCGAATCTGCAATGGGGCAAAAAGGACGCGGACGACGCGGCATTATGGCAGGCGCTCGAGGACGCGCAGGCTGCCGACTTCGTGCGGGAAAAGGAGGGTCAGCTGGACGCACCGGTGGAGCAGAAGGGCAGAAACTTCTCCGGCGGACAGCGCCAGCGGCTGACGATTGCCCGCGCCTTGGTCGGGCAGCCGGAAATCCTGATCCTCGACGACAGCGCCTCCGCCTTGGACTATGCGACGGACGCACGTCTGCGGGAGGCGCTGCGGAAGCTGCCCTATCACCCGACGATCTTTTTGATCTCGCAGCGCACCGCCTCTCTGCGCGCCTGCGACCGGATTCTTGTTTTGGAGGACGGGCGGCTTGTCGGCATGGGGACGCATGAGACGCTGCTCCGTGACTGCGCGGTCTACCGCGAGATTCACGAATCGCAATACAAGGGAGGTGAGGAGGCATGAAACGCACCGACAGCCTCGCGACCTTGCGCAAGGTGCTCAGATACCTCAAGCGCTATCGCCGCCTCTTTGCCCTCTCGCTGCTGCTGGCCGCCGCCGTCGTGGTGCTGACGCTCTATCTCCCAGTGATTACGGGCGACGCCATCGACCTGCTGCTCGGCAAGGGTGCGGTGGATTTTGCAGCACTTGCCGGACTCCTGCTGCGCGGCGGGATCGTGATCGGGCTGACCGCCTTGGCGCAGTGGGTTATGAATATCCTCAACAACCGCATTACCTTCGGCGTGGTGCGGCAGCTGCGGCAGGACGCGTTTACCCATTTGCAGAGTCTGCCGCTTTCCTACCTTGATCGGCATCCCGTCGGCGACATCGTCAGCCGCGTCATTGCAGACGCGGAGCAGGTTACGGACGGACTGCTGATGGGCTTTTCCCAGCTCTTTACCGGTGCCTTAACCATACTCGGCACGCTGGGCTTTATGCTTTCGATGCATCCACTGATTACTTTGTGGGTTGTTTTGATTACGCCGCTTTCTCTGTTTGTGGCGTCCTTCATCGCGAAACGGACGCACACGCTGTTTCGGAAGCAGTCCGAAATCCGCGCGGAGCAGACGGCGCTGGTCGATGAGATGATCGGCAGCCACAAGGCGGTGGTCGCGTTTTCCCACGAGGACGAGGCGATGGCATCCTTTGACGAGGTTAACGAACGCTTGGAGGGGGTGGCGCGTAAGGCGACCTTCTTCTCCTCGCTGACGAATCCCTGCACGCGCTTTGTCAACAATCTGGTCTATGCCGGCGTTGCGCTGAGCGGCGCGCTGCTCTGCCTCGGCGGCGGGACGGCGGCGCTCACCATCGGGCAGCTCTCCTGCTTCCTCTCCTACGCCAATCAGTATACGAAGCCCTTCAACGAGATCTCCGGCGTGATTACGGAATTGCAAAACGCCATGACCTGCGCCGCGCGTATTTTCGCGCTGATCGAAGAAGCGCCGGAGGAACCGGACGCTGCGGATGCCGTTACGCTCTCCCGCGACGATCTGAACGGCGAGGTGGCGTTTGACCATGTGGACTTCTCCTATACGCCGGAGCGGGAGCTGATTCGCGACCTCAATTTGCATCTGCGGCAGGGGCAGCGGGTTGCCATCGTCGGCCCGACGGGCTGCGGCAAGACGACGCTCATCAATCTGCTGATGCGCTTTTATGAGGTGAACGGCGGGGCGGTGCAGGTCAGCGGAAGGGATATCCGCACGGTGACAAGGCACTCCCTGCGCGGCTGCTACGGCATGGTTTTGCAGGAGACGTGGCTCTCTACCGGGACGGTGCGCGAGAATATCGCCTTTGGTCGCCCGGACGCGACGGAAGCGGAGATTGTCGCGGCAGCCAAGGCGGCGCACGCGGACAGCTTTATCCGCCGCCTGCCCCGGGGCTACGACACCGTGCTCGAGGAGGACGGCGGCGCACTCTCCCAGGGGCAGAAGCAGCTGCTCTGCATCGCGCGGGTGTTTCTGTGCCTGCCGCCGATGCTGATTCTCGATGAGGCGACCTCGTCCATTGATACGCGGACGGAGTTAAAGATTCAAAATGCCTTTGCCAAGCTGATGCAGGGCAGGACGTCCTTTGTCGTTGCGCATCGGCTGTCCACCATTCGCGAGGCGGATCTGATCCTTGTGATGAAGGACGGCAGCATTATAGAGCAGGGAAATCATAAAGAACTGCTGGCGCAAAACGGCTTCTACGCGGAGCTGTACCGCAAGCAGTTTGAGGGATGAATGGGAAGTTGAAAGTTGAAAGTTGAAAGTTTGAAGCGACGGACGGAGCAGACGAACAAGGGCAGCTGTTCCATGTCATTGCGAGGAGCGCAGCGACGTGGCAATCTCGGGCTGAATTTTTGGCAGTCGGTAGTTCCTGCCCGGCGCGCCGAGTCGTCGCGCCCTACGGCGAGGGTGCGTTCGGAGGTCGTAGGGCACGACCACCGGGCGTGCCGTGTCGCGCAAGCGACAGACGGGACGGGGGAAGAAATTGGTACGCGACCGGTAGTTCCTACACCGCGGGGACATGTCCCCGACCTACAGAGGGTTTGTGACATAAGGAGATAGAGATGGCTTTTGCATCGTTACACGAACACTGTGATTCGATTCTTGTCTTGGACACCGAGACGAGCGGGTTGTCCTTTTCGGGGGACGAAATTATTGAATTTTCCGCTGTCAAGCTCGGCTGGGACGGGGAGGAGACGGTGGTGCTTGCGGAGACGGACGAATTTATTCGCCGCACGAATGACCGTAAGCTGGACCCCCGCATCGTCGGTTTGACCGGCATCACCGACGAGCTGCTGCGCACCGAGGGAATTTCAAAGCAGGCAATCTGCGCGTTGCTTGCCGAGCTGCTCACGCCGCGCACGCTGCTTGCCGCCTATAACGCCCAGTTTGATCTGCTGTTTCTTTACCATCTGCTCGACCGCTACGGCGACGCCCGCCTGCTGCAAAATCAGCCGAAGCTCGATATTTTAACGGTCTACCGCGACCGCCGCGCCTATCCCCACCGCCTGAGCAGCGCGATTGAGGCTTACGGCTTGCAGGACAAGGTGTGCAACTCGCACCGCGCGATTGACGACGTCCGCGCGACGGTGGAGGTGCTGCGCGCAATGGAGGCGGAGCGGGACGATCTCGCTTCGTACATTAACCTGTTCGGCTATTCGCGCAAATACGGCGTCTCCAGCACGCGTATTTCCTCGGTACGCTACCGCCCGCAGGGATTTGAGCCGAGAGAGCCGCTGTATTTCAGTGAAGAGTGAAGAGTGAATAGTGAATAGGTGGCGGTCTGTGGGGAGCTGCGGCGCGCAGTATCCTTGACGCGCCTGTGGGCAGCCGGTTTTGGCTAAGGGCTAAGGGTGAATGGTGAAGGACTGAGGAGCGCTCCGCGCGGATTGTAAATCGCGGGCGGCTGATAGCCGCCCCTACGAGAAAGCTTGCAGTTCACGCCGTAGTAGGCTGTTAAGACTAAAGCTTTACTTTCTGAAATGTGGACCCTTAAGATCGGTAGCAGTACGCCGTAGGGCGCGACGACCTCGGCGCGCCGGTGCAGGAACTACCAAATGCGTACAAACTCGTTTGTCTGTACCGCCTGCCGCTTCGCGGACGGCACGCCGAGTCGTCGTGCCCTACGTTCCGCCAATGAAGCTGCTTTATAAAGTTTTAGATTTAACAGCATACTACGAGAAAGCTTGCAGTTCACGCCGTAGGGGCGGCTATCAGCCGCCCGCCGGGATAGGGAGATGCTCCTGCCCTACATTGCTGACTGTTTTGCTTCTGTAGGAGCCTTGTGTTTTCTGTAAACCTTGAAATAGAAGGAGAAGATTTGGATGGCGATTCGTTTGAATGAGGATCGGGAGCTTGTGGCGAGAATTCGCGAGGGCTTGAAGGCG
>JBJDYD010000036.1:0-14794 GCA_051867015.1 Faecousia sp.
AAAAAACGCCGCACCCTGTAGGGCGGGGACATGTCCCCGCCGATGCAGGAACCCTCGACCGCGTACAAACTCCCCCACTATGTCATTGCGAGGGCGCCTGCGCCCGTGGCAATCTCGTGCAGGCACTGCCAAGTGCGTACAACCCTACCACCGGAGATTGCCGCAGCTTATTCGATGCTCGCCGCCTGCCGTTTTTTTCGCCGCAGCCAGCACAGCAGCGCGTAAAGGTCATTCAGCAGGAACATGACGAAACAGACGATCATCGGCAAATAAGCAAGCTCCTCCACCGTCGCCAAAATCCACAAAACGATCATCACCGCGTCATTGCAGGCATACCCCAGCGCATAATACGGGCTGCGCAGGCAGACCAAACAGGCGGTCAGGAAGCTCGTTGCAACGGAGATTGTGCTGACAAGCAGATTCGCCGTGCCGAGCGCTTGCAGGATAAAATAAAATCCTACGGTCACAGCAGCAGTCAGTACGGTCAGGAGTACGCCCTGCCGCTTGGAAAGCGTGCCGACCTCCACCTCCGCAGTATCCGCAAAGGGATGCCGCAGCCACGCAAGGATTGCGGCAACCGCCATCGGCGCGGTCATGCAGAGCCATGTCAGCATCTCGCCGAAATACCGGAACTGCCATGCAATGACAGCATAGAGAACGGCGAATACAACCGTCAATCCCTGCCCCAGCACGTGCCCCTTCGCCGTAAAGATAATGGAGCTTTCGCCGATCAAAGACGCGATCAGTGTCAGATATTGTCTGTCCGGCGAGAGCAGATACGCCGCCGTAACGATGCCCATGGAAGCGATCCATAGGCACCACTCGAACCCTGTCAAATCCTTGAACGGATTTTGGAATCGGATGGATCGGGATTGTTTTTTCATGGCAAGCACCCTCTTTCGATCGTTTCCGAGGCTTTCTCTTTCTGCGTACTATTGCAAAATCAGCAGATTCAAGTCAACCGCGCCTTCGATGCCGTCAACCGTGCCGCTGTCCGTATATTGCAGACAGTCAAAGTGATAGCGGAAGCTCGGCGTGTCGCCGTATTCTGCCAACCAAAGCGTATAGTCCTGCAAGCGCTCCAGCTCGAAATGCCCATAGCCGTAGCTCTGATTAAAATAGACCCCCGCCGTATAGCCCTTCCGCTCGACCGCCTCGCAAAACGCAATCGCGCAGTCCGTCATCGGTACGGCGGCGGCACTCTCCACGCGGGAGCCGCCGGAAACCTCCTCCCAGTCGTAAAACACAGGCAGCTCAAGCGCTTCTCCGTCCAGCAGTCGGCAGGTCAGTTCAGCTTCCTCCTCTGCCTCCTCCGGCGTCAGCGCCTGTGAGAAAAAGTACACACCAATCTGCAAGCCCGCCGCCCGCGCGCCTGCCAAATTCTCGCGGAATTGCTCGTCCTCATAAAGCTTTCCCTCCGTCGAGCCGCGATAGCCCACGCGCAATATCGCAAACTCCACACCCGCGTCCGCAACCGCCTGCCAGTCGATTAAGCCCTGATGGGTGGATACATCAATTCCTATCTGATATGGCGCAGCCTCATAACATAAGAAGCCATCACGCATCACGAAGGCATCGGCATCATATTCATTCTCCGCCGCCGTCGCTGCGGTCGGCTCGTCGGAAGCGGTCTGTTCGGGCGCGCGCAGAAGATACGCAGCCGTTCCGACGGCGATCACCAGTATTGCCGCGAGGAACGCAATCAACACATTGGTGAGGTTTGGTCCTGTCTTTTTTCTTTTCCGTGCCATAACCCACCGCCTTTCTGTTTTCTCTATTGTATCATATCCGTCAATCCCCCGAAACCGTGTGTAAGCCATATGCGAACACACACCATAATGAACAAATCAGCCGGTGTAGGGCGAGGCGCGACTTACCGAGAGCTTTCGCTGTTTCTTCCGTACTCAAATTCCAACGCCGCGTTGGGCGCTTCCAATGCAAAAACTGTCGCTCCGCCGATTTGAAAGTGATAGTATACCCGGCAGGCGGCATGCTCATGGATGGTTCGCAGCATTTTTCCGCCGAGCGGTGCGCGGAGCGGAGCGGCGGCGCTTCCGAGCTGCTGCACGGTCAATTGCTGCGCACCCTGCCGCACAATGATCGTACCGTCTTCGATCCGCACCGCCCGCGCCCCCAAGTAAGTGGCAAGGCGGTATTCTTTTCCCTTCCATAGGATGGCGCCGATCACGCCCGTAAAATTGCATATGCCGAAGGGAATGTCCGCTACAGAGAGCATCAGCGCGCCGCCCGGCAAGCTGCACTGCGTCCAAGCATACGCTTTCGGAAACGAGCGTCCGCGATCTCCCTCACAATAGCCGCTTCCGTCTCGGAAGGTATAGCGTTTTCCGTTGATTTGCAGCTCGCCATTCACCGTGTGGCGCATACTGAAAACACTGTGTCTGCACTCCATAAACGGAACATATCGAAACGGCCCCATGATATCATATCGGAGCGGCGTAAACGTGCCGAAACGCAGATTGCCTTCCGCCGTGAGCGTGTCCGTATGCAGATGCAAAGAGATTCCCTTTTCTCCGAATTGATTTTCGCCGATTGCAATGCAGCCTTTCCTTTTTCGGAACGCTGCGGCAGGAAAAACCACATTTTGCGATGCCTCCTCTGTCAGCAGCTGGATTGAGCAGGCTTGCTCTCCCCCTGCCCGATGAATCGCCGGAATCAGCGCAAGTGTCTGCGTCTCCGACTGGCAGCGAAAATACCGTCCGCAAAAATATGTGCGCATAACAAGCTCCTTTGTAAAATGATCTAAAGAATAGTTTGCCCGTATCTGCGCCGTGCAATTCATATTTTGCCGAAACCATACGTACCGTCTGCCACTGACGCGGACGGCGGGAACACATCGCCGGTCTACAGCCACCTCCTCCGTCCGCCCGTACAGGGATCATCAAGCTTTCCCATAGCGCACAGAAACTTTCCCGTATTAGGGCTTGCGGCTGCGCAAAAAATCCGCTATGATAAAAGGACGATCCGATCCGCCTTTGCCGCGCGGATCAAAGGAGGGCGTATGAAAAAAGAAGCGTTTCTGATCTCCACCATTGCCGAGGACGCCGTGCAGACCGCGATGCAGTACGGGCTTGGACTGGAGATCGCCGAATTCTGCACCGCCTCCAATTTGGACGAGCGTTTTTTGGAGACGGACGCCGCCGTGCGGGCAAAAATGGCACAGCTGCCCTGCCGCGTGCTGCACGGTCCTTTTAACGAGCTGTTTCCCTGCGCCATCGACCCAAAGGCGCGGGAACTGGCAAGGCTGCGCTACCGTCAGGCGCTCAAAGCCGCGCAGAGCTACGGCATTTCCACGCTCGTCCTGCACGCGGGCTTCAACCCCCACCTGTATTTCCCCTGCTGGTTTACGGAGCAGTCCATTCTCTTCTGGCGGGACTTTGTGCATGAAATTCCCGACGGCATGACCGTCTGCTTGGAAAACGTCTTGGAGGAGACGCCGGAACTGCTGACGGCTATCGTTCGGACAGTGGAAAGTCCCAAGCTGCGTCTTTGCTTGGATGTGGGGCATATCAGCGCCTATTCCTCCGTGCCTGCCCTGCAGTGGCTCGAAAGCTGCGCGCCCCATATTGCCCATTTTCATATCCACAACAATGACGGCAGCCGCGACGCGCACGATGCCTTGTTTGCCGGGCGGCTTGATATGAAACAGTTTCTCCGCAGCGCGGAACGGCTCTGCCCGAACGCAACCTTCACTTTGGAATTGCTGACTGCCGAACCGTCCGTCCTCTGGCTGGCGGAAAACGGTATTTTAGAAGAAGAGGAATCGCCATGATTTTAAACGAATTGCTTGCTTCCGTAACTGCCTTAGATCAGGCGGCAATGTCCCAAGCCGAACAGCGGCAGGCGGCGCTTGCCAAACCGCCGGGCAGCTTAGGGCGGCTGGAGGCGCTGTCCGTCCAACTGGCGGGCATCACGGGAAAGGTGCATAACGAAATTCGAAAGAAACACCTTTTGGTCTTTGCCGCCGATAACGGCGTGGTCGAAGAAGGGGTGTCCAGCGCGCCGCAATCCGTGACCTTGCAGCAGACCGTCAACCTGACCCGCGGCAAGACAGGGGCTGCCGTCCTGTGCAAGCACTTTGGCTGCGGCATCACCGTCTGCGATGTCGGCGTCAACGCGGAGATTCGAGAGCCTGCCGTTTTAAACCGCAAAATCGCCTACGGCACAAAAAATATCGCCCGCAGCCCTGCCATGACGCGGGAGCAGGCGGTCGCCGCCATTCTCACCGGCGCGGCGCTGGCAAAAAGCACGCAGGCAGATGTCTTGGGTGTCGGAGAGATGGGCATCGGCAACACGACGACCTCCTCCGCCGTGCTGTCCGTGTTATTGGATGCGGACGCGGACACCGTGACGGGCAAGGGCGGCGGCATCACGGAGGAGAGCTTCCGCAAAAAGAAGGCTGTCATACGGCAGGCAATCGCGCTCAACCGCCCGAACAGGGACGATGTAGTAGATGTTCTTTCCAAGGTCGGCGGCTTTGACCTTGCCGCCATGTGCGGCGCGTTTTTGGGCGCCGCCGCAAGCCGCCGTCCGGTCGTCATTGACGGGTTGATCTCCGCCGTCGCCGCCTTGTGCGCCGTGCGGCTGTGCCCCAATGTGCGCGGCTATCTGATCCCCAGCCACGCCTCTTTTGAGATCGGCTACCGACTTGCGATGGAGGCAATGGATTTGCAGCCCATGCTGCTTTTGGGAATGCGTCTCGGCGAGGGCAGCGGCTGCCCTTTGGCATTTGAAGTTCTCTCCGCCGCCTGCGCCGTCCTGAACAGCATGGCAACCTTCGAGCAGGCAGGCATTGACGACGGTTATTTGAACGAAATTCGTCGGGGCGATGCCTTTACTGTGGAGGAGACGATATGACGATCCTGCTCTCCGGCGGCTCCAAAAGCGGAAAATCCCTGTTCGCGCAGGAGCTTACTCTCCGCCTCGCAAACGGTGGCAAGCGCTATTATGTCGCCACGATGATCCCCGCAGATGACGAGGATCGCGGGCGCATCCGCCGCCATTTGGCAGAGCGGGAGGGCATGGGCTTCGAGACAATCGAGTGCGGCAGGGAGCTTCTTGCCTGCCTGCAAACGGCAGACCGAAACGCCGCTTTTCTGCTCGACAGCACTACGGCGCTCTTAATGAACGCTTTGTTCCCGAATCCCGCCTCCTGTGACATGGACGAGGACGCCGCCGCCCGCTGCGCAGAGGAGCTTGTTGTCTTTGCCCGCTCCGTCCGTCATGCCGTGATCGTCAGCGATTATCTCTACGCCGACGCCGCCCGCTACGACGGAAGCACCGAGGTCTTCCGCAAAGCCCTCGCCCATATTGACCGAAAATTGGCAGCGGTCTGCGATGTCGTAATCGAAGCTGCCGCCGGAAATTTCATGCTCCGCAAGGGGGAATTGCCGCAATGAAAACACTTCTGCACGCCTTTGCCATGTGCCAATCCATGTTCTGCGCCCTCCCCTGCCCGTGGAAGCTCTGGGATGAAAAAGCGCGAGGCAAGATGCTCCTCTTTCTGCCGTTTGTGGGGCTGGAGCTTGGCTTCCTTTGGGCGGGTCTTGCATGGCTCTGCGGAAAGCTCTGCCTGCCGCCGCTTGTTCGGGCGCTGCTGCTGTCCGCTTATCCTTATGTCGTTACGGGCTTTCTGCATTTGGACGGCTTTTTAGATGTGACCGACGCGGTCAAGTCCTGCCGCGACCTGCCCCGCAGGCAGGAAATTTTGAAGGACTCCCATGTAGGCGCTTTCGCCGTGATCGGCTGTGTTCTTCTGCTGCTGTCCCAGTTCGCGCTGTTCGCCTCCGCGCCGGACACTGCGAATTTTTGGATTCTCCTGTTCCTCCCCGTGGTGAGCCGCTGCTGCTCCGCGCTGGCAGTGACAAGCCTGCGTCCCATGTCCACCAGTCAATACGCCGCGCTGAAACGACCGATGCCGCATATTTGCTTGCTGTCCGTTTTTCTGCTTGCCGCGCTTGCGGGTAGCTTCCTGCTCTGCGGGAAATACGGCTTTGCCTCCGTCGGCTGCTTGGTCGGCTACGGACTTGCCCTGTGCCGCGGCTATCGCTCCTTAGGCGGCATGAACGGCGATATCTCCGGCTACGCCCTGACCGTCGGCGAGCTATCCGCCGTCGCAGTCTACGCACTGTTATAGGAGGGAATCATGGTATTTATTATCGGCGGCGCATATCAGGGAAAGCTGACCTATGCAAAAGCCGCCTTTCACCTTTCTTCTGAGGATATTTTTACCTGCAACGGCACGGAGATCGACTTCCGCAAGCGCTGCATCCGTTCCATCGAGGAATTCACCTACGCGTGCGTGCAGGCAAACATCGACGCCGCCAAGTACTTTGCCGCACATCGGACAGAATGGGAAAACAGCATCCTGATCTGCCGCGACATTTTCTGCGGCGTCGTTCCCCTCGGCGCGGACAATCGTGCGTGGCGGCAGGAGACGGGACACCTTTGCCGCTATCTTTCCGCGGAGGCAAATCAGGTCAGCCGTATCTTCTGCGGATTGGAGCAGCGGCTGAAATGAGCACTGTCTATCTGATCCGCCACGGCATGACCGAGGCAAACGAAAGGCATCTCTACTGCGGCAGCACCGACCTCCCTCTCTCCGAAGCAGGCATCGCGGCACTGCGGGAGCTGCATTACGACATCGAAAACGCGCTCTTCCTCACCAGCGGCATGCAGCGGACGGAGCAAACCCTGGAGCTTCTGTTTGGAATCGTCCCCCACCGTCAAGAGCCGCGCCTGCGGGAGATGGATTTCGGCAGCTTCGAACTGCGCGGCTATGCGGAGCTAAAAGATGACCCGGCGTATCAGAACTGGATCACAGGCGATAACGAGCGCAAGGTAACGCCCGGCGGCGAAAGCGGCAAACAGATGCGAGCCCGCGCATTGGAGGCGTTTTTCGAGTTGTACCCTCCCGCGCAGGATACCGTCATCATCACCCACGGCGGCATCATCACCGCCATCATGGCACATCTGTTCCCGCAGGAAGCCAAAACCCGCTACCAATGGCAGCCCGCCCCCGGTCACGGCTACGCCATCACCCAAGGTCATTATGACCCTATCCCCTAAAAAGCATAAAAATTGCCACGGTCAGCTCACAGCGACCGTGGCAATTTTTATGCTTTTGTTCTTCTGTAGACCGGGGACATGTCCCCGCCGGTGCAGGAACCACCGGCTGCGTACAAACCTCCCACCATGTCATTGCGAACCCAGTGCGCACACTGGGTGTGGCAATCTCATGCAGGCACTCCTAATGATCAGAAATCCACCTCGAGATCGTAGTAGCAGCACTTGAGCAGCCGCTCCATCTCCTCCTGATTGGGCCGGCGGGGATTGGAGCCGGTGCAGGCGTCGGCAATGGCGTTCTTCGCGATCTCCGGCAGGCGCGCAAGGAAGACCTCCTCCGGCACGAAGCCCTGCTCGCAGGGGGAGCTGTCCGCGCCGTACCGGCGGATGCAGTGGGGGATATTCAGCTTGCCGTTCATCTCGCGCAGCGCGGCAATCAGAAGCTGTACCTTCTCCCCGACCGTCTTGCCGCCCAGCTCCATGAAGTCGGCGATCTCGGCGTAACGCTTTGCCGCCGTCTCGTCCTTGGCGTTGTAGGCGATGACCTTCGGCAAATACATGGCGTTGGCAGCACCGTGGATGATGTGCGCGCCGTAGTCGGCAAAGGCAGCGCCGGTCTTATGCGCCATGGAATGTACGATGCCCAGCAGTGCGTTGGAGAATGCCATGCCCGCCAAGCACTGCGCGTTGTGCATCGCGTCGCGCTTTGCCATGTCGCCGTTGTAGGAATCCACCAGATCATTTTGGATCATTTTGATCGCATGCAGCGCAAGGGGATCGGTAAAGTCGCAGTTGCAGGTCGAGACATACGCCTCAATCGCGTGGGTCATGGCGTCCATGCCGGTGTGCGCGACGAGCTTCTTGGGCATCGTCTCTGCAAGCGCGGGATCGACGATTGCCACATCGGGCGTGATCTCAAAATCCGCCAGCGGATACTTAATGCCCTTTTTATCGTCGGTAATCACGGAGAAGGCAGTCACCTCGGTGGCGGTGCCGGAGGTCGAGGAGATCGCGCAGAAACGGGCTTTCCTCCGCAGCGGCGGAATACCGAAGACCTTGCACATCTCCTCAAAGGTGATCTCGGGGTACTCATACTTGATCCACATGGCCTTTGCCGCGTCGATGGGAGAGCCGCCGCCGATTGCCACGATCCAGTCCGGCTCGAACTTCAGCATCGCCTCAGCGCCCTTCATCACCGTGTCTACGGAGGGGTCAGGCTCGATGCCCTCGATCAGCTCGACCTCCATGCCCGCCTCCTTCAGATACGAGACAACCTTATCCAAGAAGCCGAACCGCTTCATGGAGCCGCCGCCGACGCAGACCATTGCCCGCTTGCCGTTAAAGCCCTTTAAAGCTTCCAAAGCGTCCTTTCCGTGGTAAATATCGCGCGGGAGCGTAAACCGTGCCATAATCATTTCCTCCTGTTTCTGAAATCTTGGGAATTTCTCTTTGCTGACCCCATTGTACACGCCCCGTGCGCAAAACGGAAATCTCAATTTCGGCATATGATATCTGAATTTTGACAGGATGCAAATATCGGCAAGTGTTCCTCCTTCGTTGACATTTGGCGGTTATTCCGTTATACTCAAGACAAACTTACCCGCACGGGAGCAGACATATGAACATTCAACAGTTGGAATATCTGATTGAGATCGAGCGGACGCGCTCCATCTCGCAGGCGGCAGCCAACCTCTATATGGGGCAGCCGAACCTCAGCCGCGTCCTGCGGGACACCGAGGAGCGCGTCGGCTTCGCGATCTTTGAGCGAACGCGGAAGGGCGTCCGTCCGACGGAGCAGGGCGTCGTCTTTTTGCAGCACGCCCGCAACATTCTCCGCGAGGCGGAGTTTATGGAGAATCTCGGCACCAACCGCAGCCAAAGCAGCCGTTTCCGCCTCGCGCTGCCCCGCTCCTATCTGGTCTTGGAGCAGGTCAAGCGCTTTCTGAACGAATATGCGCCAACCATGCCGCTTGACGCGGTTCTGCGGGAGTGCCACCCGCGGCAGGCTTTAGAGCTGCTGGACAGCGGCGGCGCCGAGGTCGCGGTCATTCGCTACGCCACACAGTATCAGGACTATTTCTCGGAGCAGGCAGCCGCCAGGAAGCTGACACTTAAGCTGCTTGATCAGGTGCGCTATCAGCCGGTGCTGTCGCAGAATCACCCGCTCGCGCAGGCGGAGCGCATTTCCCCGTCCGATTTGGAGGGACTGACCGAAATTCTGCACCGCGACGTTTTCTATTCCGAGAGCAAAGCCGGCGGTGCGGAGCGGAAAATTTACGCCGTAGACCGTATGGCGCAGCTTCAGCTCCTGCAAGGGCTCCCCGATGCCTATCTCCGCTCGGAGCCGCTGCCGGACGCTTTGCTGAAAAAATATCAGCTTGTGCAGAAGACCTGCACCGACGGCGGCACACTCTACCAAAACGCCGTCGCCTTTAAGCCCCAATGCGCCATGTCGGAAACAGAGAAAGCCTTTCTGCAATGGCTCCCCACCCGCTGACCCCGGCAATCTCCCCATGCAAAAACGCACCACGATAAACAAAACGCCACTGTAGGGTTTAGAAGAACAGGCGTTGATCGCATCCTCGCCGTAGGGCGCGACGACCCCGGCGCGCCGGTGCAGGAGCAGCCGACTGCATACCAACCACCATCCCGCAACAGGAAAAAAGACGGAGATAAAAAATTGAGCCTGCTTTTCACAGGCTCAAATTTTTTAGTCTCTGTCCCAGTTATGCCAGACGTTCTGCACATCGTCGTCGTCCTCGAAGATGTCCAGCATTTTTTCCATGTTGGCAACATCGTCGGGGTTGTCGAGCTTCTTATACTCGCCCGGAACCATCTCGATCTGTGCCGAAGCAAAGGCATACCCCTTCTTCGTCAGCGCGTCCGCGACGGCGTTGAAATCGTCCGGCTGGGTGTAGATGGTGAAGCAGTCGTCCTCGGCTTCAAAATCATCCGCGCCGGCGTCCATCGCGTCCATCATCACGTCGTCCTCGGTGTAATCCTCGTCCTCGTTGTCGATGACGAGCACACCCTTCTTGCTGAAGTTCCACGCGACGCAGCCGGAGGCGCCCATGTTGCCGCCGTACTTGTCAAAGTGGTGGCGGACATTGCCTGCGGTGCGGTTGCGGCTGTCCGTCATGGTCTCGACGATGACCGCAATGCCGCCGGGGCCGTAGCCCTCGTAGGTGATAGCTTCGTATGCGTCGCCGGAGCCTGCGTTCGCTGCCTTTTCCAGCACGCGCTTGATGTTGTCATTGGGCATATTCGCCGCCTTTGCCTTGGTAATCACCGTTGCAAGGCGGGAGTTGTAGTTCGGATCGGCAGAGCCGCCGCCCTCCTTGACCGCGACATACATTTCCTTCGCGATCTTAGTGAAGGTCGCAGCGCGTTTTGCATCCTGCGCGCCCTTGGTTTTCTGAATATTATGCCATTTGGAATGACCCGACATGGTAGTTCTTCCCTTCTAATGTAAAATTCCGACCAATATTTTAGCACATCGCGCGCCGAAAAACAACTGTTTTATTCGAATTTGATGCAATCCGTGTGGACTTCCGAAAGAAAAACCTCAATTTCGGGGAACGCGGCGCGCACTTTCTCCGCCAAATACGCGCAGACAGGGTTCTCCGTTTCAAAATGTCCCGCATCCACAAGGGTCACGCCGAGGTCGCGCGCGTCGTTGAAGGCATTGTATTTCACGTCGGCAGTCACAAAAGCATCATAGCCCAGCTCCGCCACGCGAGATAACAAGCCTGCGCAGCTCCCGCCGCCGACGGCGACGCGGGTGATCGGCCTGCCGCCGTCCGCAAACCGCACGCCCTCGCAGCCGAGCGCCTGCTTGACAAATGCAGCAAAGTCCGCAGGCGCAGAGGTCGCGATATTCCCGCCGCGCAAAAGCCCGTAGGGTCTGCCCTGTTCATCCGTTCCGATGGGATCAATGACCTCAACCTCTGTTAACCCGAGCTTGTTTGCCAAGCAATCGTTGACGCCGTCCGGCGCATGGTCTAAATTCGTGTGTGCATTGACAGCGGAAATGCCGTTCTCAATCAAAAAGAGCAGATTTCTGCCCTGCTGCGTCCGGTCGTTGATCTCCTTCAGCTCCCATAGGCTCGCATGATGCGTCAGAAGGAGCTGACAGTCCAGCGCCCTTGCCTCCTCGCAGACGGCTTGGAACGGATCGAGGGCGACCAGCACACGCCTGACCTCACGGTCGGAGCGCCCGCAGAGCAAGCCGACATGATCCCAGTCCTCCGCCATGTATTCCGGCGCGATGGTCTTGATATAATCATAGATGTTCTGTACCGTCGTCATAATCGTCCTCCATTTCCTCTACCTCATGCAAGGCAGTTTCATAGTATTTCAGCCGTTCCCGCGCGGCAGGGTCGTTTGCTCTTTGAATGCCCGCAACGGTAAGCCGCAGGGCACGCAGAATACGCTCGGTATAGCGCGGCAGAAGCGGATCGCCGCTGCAAAGAAGCGGCTCCGGCAGATATTGCTGCCCAGGTGTCAGCGGCACGGCGTTGCCGAAGCGCGCGCAGATTACAAAATAGATAAATCCGCCATCCTCGACCAGCGTCTCCTTTTCGATGCCAAAGCCCAGCTCCGCAAGCTTTCGCCTCAGGTCGTTGCCCGAGGATTGCGGCTGAAGGATCAGTAAATATTTTTCGTCTCTCAGCCACGGGCAGTCCGCCACAATCTGCGCAATCAGGTCGCCGCCCATGCCTGCGCAGACGATGGTATCCACCTCGTCCGGCTCCACGGCGCGCAGCCCGTCGGCGCGGGAGAAGCGCATTTTCTCCGCCACGCCGTAGCGCAGGGCGTTTTCCGTCGCGCGGCGCAGCGGCTTTTCCCGCAGATCGCACGCGTGCGCAAACGCCGCCCTGCCGCTTTTGAGCAGTTCGATGGAGAGATAGCCGTGATCCGCGCCGATGTCCGCCACACGCGCACCCTCCGGCACCTGCGCCGCGCAGCACAGCAGGCGTTTGGAAATCGGCAGCTTCATGGCATCCACTCCTCTGCCGCCGCATTCCAATACGCCCGATCCTCGTCCGTGATTCTCCGCAGCACGCGGCAGGGATTCCCCACGGCAACGCAATCCGAAGGGATATCCTTCGTCACCACCGACCCCGCGCCGATCACCACATTGCTGCCGATGGTCACGCCGCCGAGGATCACCGTATCGCCGCCGACCCAGACGTCCGAACCGACGGTGATCGGCTTTCCGAATTCCAAATAGCTGTTACGCACCGCAGCGTCAATCGGATGCCCCGCGGAATACAGGCTCACCCGCGGGCCGAAAAACACATTGTCCCCGATTTGGATGGGGCATTGGTCGAGGATGATGCACTCAAAATTGGCATAGAAATTCCTCCCGACATAGATATTCGCGCCGTAATCGCAGCGAAACGGCGGCTCGATGTGGGTGTTTTCTCCCATCCCGCCGAGCAGCTCCCGCAGAAGCTCCTGCCGCTGCGCAGCGTCGAGCGATTGGTTATATTGCTGCAAAAGCTCCCGTGTCCGGTGCATATGCGAGGCAAGCTCCCCGTCCACCCGATATAACTTGCCCGCAAGCATACGGTCTTTCTGTGTCATATTCCCTCCCGCTGATAGCGCAAAGGGAGGCATACGCCTCCCTTACTTGTTCTCCTCACTCGCTTCGATGAAGCGGTTGACCTGCGCCAAGAACGCGTCCGCGTCCACGCCGTGCACCATGCAGGCTTCTTCGACCGTCTCGCCGCGGGAGGACGGGCAGCCGAGGCAGTGCATCCCGATTGCCATAAAGAGGGGCGCGGTCTGCGGCGCGATGTCAAGCACATCTCCGATGATGGTGGATTTTTCAATTTTAACAGCCATGATAGACCTCCTGTAGTTCTTTCGAGCGCAAAAGCGTTCCAATTGCCTCTATTATATCCAACCGCCCGACAAAAATCAACCGCTTTTCGACCGCGCTCTTGATTTTGTGAAAAAAGGTGCTAAGATGGTCACGGGAAGTGATCACATATGGTAGATACTTTGATTTTAGGCGGCACGCTGCTTGACGGAAGCGGCAGCAAACCGTATCAGGCAGATATCGCGGTCAAGGACGGAAAGATCGCCGCAATCGGCGCGCTGCGTGAGACACCGGCAGACTTGATTCTTGACGCTGCGGGCTTCTGCGTCACGCCCGGATTTTTGGACATTCACCGCCACGGCGACGCGGCGGTCTTTCGGGAGGGTTACGGAAAGGCGGAGCTGAAGCAGGGCATCACGACGGTCTTAAACGGTGCCTGCGGACTCTCCCTCGCGCCCTTCGGTGACGCGCATCGGGAGGAAATACTCCACTACCTTGCCCCCATCACGGACGGCATCGCCCCGGAAATTCCCACTGCCTCCATGGGCGCGTACCTCGCGGCGCTCCGAAAGGCAGAGCTTCCGCTGTGTGTCGGCATGATGGTCGGCGGCGGCACGCTCCGCGCCGATCTTTGCGGCTATCGGGAGGCGCCGCCGGAGGATTTTTCCGTCCTGCACCGCCGCTTGGAGCAGGCGCTCTCCGAGGGGGCGCGCGCCGTCTCGCTCGGCTTAGGCTACGCGCCGGAGTGCTTCTATACCACGCAGGAGCTGATCGACGCCCTCGCCCCGCTGCAAAACGGGAATATCCCCATTGCCGTCCATATGCGTGAGGAGGGCGACAAGGTCTGTGATGCCATTGAGGAAATGCTGACCGTCGCACGCGCGCTGCATTGCCCGCTGCATATCAGCCATCTCAAGGCGATGGGAATGCGCAATTGGCATAAGCGTATCCCGCAGGCATTAAAGCTGATGCAGGACGCCCGCACCGAGGGCATTGACGTCTCCTGCGATGTCTATCTCTATGACGCAGGCTCCACGCAGCTTTTGCACCTGCTCCCGCCCGATTTCCTGGTCGGCGGCACGGAGGCAATTTCCGCGCGTCTGCGGCAGCCGGAGCAGCGCGAGCTTCTGCGGGAACGCATCCGTAACGGGCGGGACTTTGACAATATCGCCCAAATGATCGGCTGGGAGAATATCATCCTCTCCACCCTGCGCCTGCCGCAGTATCAAAACCTGATCGGCAAGACCCTCGCGGAGGCGGCGGAGCTGCTGCGGCTGGACCCCGTGGACTGTCTCTGTCAAATCCTTGCGGATGAGCACTGCGCCGTGACGATGATCGACCGCATCACCTGCGAAGAGGATATCTGCACCATTCTGCAAGACGACTTCTCCTCCGTGATCTCCGACGCGACCTATCCGACCGTCGGCTTGCCGCACCCCCGCGTCTACGGCAACTGCACAAGGCTCTTTGAGCGTTTCGTCAAGGAAAAGCAGGTTTTGACCCTCCCGCAGGCGGTGCGAAAGGTCACGGCGCTGCCGGCACAAGCCATGCGCCTAACCGGCAAGGGCATCCTGCAGGTCGGCGCGGATGCGGATATCAATATTTTCCGTCCTGAAGACCTGCAGGAACGCGCCACCTACCTTGCCCCCTGCCAAGAGAGCGACGGCATGGACACCGTCCTCGTCTCCGGCAAGCCCGCCATCCTCCACGGCACCTTCACCGGCAATCACAACGGCAGCGTCCTTTAGCCCCGCCGCAAATACCGCACCTTCTCTGTAGGGCGGGAACATGTCCTAAGCCGGTGCAGGAACTGTCTGTTAGGCTAAGGACTAAGAGTGAATGGTGAATGACTGTGGTGTGCTTCGCACGGATCAAAAACGGGCG
>JBJDYD010000037.1:0-14649 GCA_051867015.1 Faecousia sp.
CCCAAAGGGCAGATAAAGGATTGCAGTGCGGACTAAGTGGCAATCGGGTATCGGACGCGGCGACGCTCCGACAAGGCTTTAATCGGAAACGACCATTCGGCAACGAATGGCAGCCGAAGGGGAAATCCAACCCGACCTAAGCCGCAAGATTTACTTTATCTGCTGCCACCGTTCTTTTTTCAGATGCGCCCGCTTTCGGGCGAGAACATAGCTGGAGGAATCACTTTTGCATACCAACGATCCCGAACCGCGAAGTAAGAAAAAACAGAAAAAAAATAAGAAACATAGTAATGTCCGTTGGATCGTTACGATTTTTTTTGTAGCGGTCCTGATCTCCTCGGCAATTTCCTTCCTGTCCTCCAGCGTGATGGAGGACGCCGGTATTGTCGAGGCGTTTGTCGTCCTGCTGATCATCGTGCTGATCGGTATTCTCTTTGATATTGTCGGCGTTGCCGTGATGTCTGCGGGAGAAAAGCCGTTTCATTCGATGGCGGCGAAAAAAGTCCCCGGCGCGGCGGAGGCGCTGATGCTCCTGCGCAATGCGGAGAAGGTCTCGAGCTTCTGCAATGATGTCGTGGGCGACATCTGCGGTGTCGTCTCCGGCTCCGCCTCTGCGGTGATCGCGGTGAAGGCGCTGACGAACCTCGGCTCGGACGCGGTGGGGCAGCTCATTATGTCCGCCTTAGTCGCGGGCATCACGATTGCGGGCAAGGCGTTAGGCAAGAATATTGCCATGAGTAAACCGACGCAGATCGTTCACCTTGTCGCAAAACCGATCTATTATATAAAGTCACTCTTCCGCTGCAAAAAGTCGCGGAAAAGAAAGTGACGAATCTGACAGGTTGTGTAACTTTGAGTTTACTGAATCAAATCAATTCCGCGGAGGATATCCGCAGCTTAGATATGCGGCAGCTTCAGCTTTTGTGCGATGAAATTCGGCAGTTTTTGGTGCTGAATGTTGCCAAAACCGGCGGCCATCTTGCCTCCAATCTCGGCATCGTGGAGCTGACGGTTGCCATTGAGCGGGTGTTCGACACCTCGAAGGATCGCCTTTTGTTTGATGTCGGGCATCAGTCCTATGTGCATAAGCTCCTGACGGGACGCCGCGAAGCGTTTTCCACCCTGCGTACCTACGGCGGACTTTCCGGCTTCCCGAAGCCGACGGAGAGCCAAAACGACGCCTTTGTGGCGGGACATGCTTCCTCCTCCGTCTCTACCGCCCTCGGCATGGCGCGTGCGAGAACCCTGCAAAAGCAGGACTATCATGTGATTGCCCTGATGGGAGACGGCGCAATGACAGGCGGGCTTGCTTACGAGGGCTTAAATGACGCCGGCGAGAGCAACGAACCGCTGATTGTGATCCTCAATGATAACGGGATGTCCATCACGCCAAATGTCGGAGGAATTGCGCGGCATCTCTCGATTCTTCGCACGCGCGCGGGCTACTTCCGCTTAAAAAAAGCCTACCGCACCGTGACGAATGCGCTGCCCGGCGGCAAGGCGGTTTACCGGTTCACCCACCGCATCAAGGAACGCTGGAAGCGGATGCTCCTCGGCTCTACACTGTTCGAGGAGATGGGCTTTGAATATTACGGCCCCGTGGACGGGCATGATCTTGCACGGCTGGAATATATGCTGAGGCTCGTCAAGGCGTGTAAAAAGCCCGTGCTGCTCCATGTGATTACGCAAAAGGGCAAGGGCTATGCGCCGGCAGAGAGCAATCCGGATGTGTTTCACGGCATCGGCGCCTTTGACCCCGAGAGCGGCAAGCCGCCGCTGTGCGCGCACCTGCCGTCCTTCTCTGAAACCTTCGGCAAAACACTATGCGACCTTGCCGCGCAGGAGTCACGCGTGTGCGCAATCACCGCCGCCATGGTGCACGGCACCGGGCTGACGGAGTTTTCTCAAAAATATCCCGAACGCTGCTTTGACGTCGGCATCGCGGAGGGACACGCCGTTTCCATGGCGGGCGGACTTGCCATGCAGGGAATGATCCCGGTTGTGGCGATCTATTCGACCTTTTTGCAGCGGGCATACGATATGCTCTTTCAGGATGTCGCTATGTTGAACCTCCACGTTGTGTTTGCCGTAGACCGCGCCGGCTTGGTCGGTGAGGACGGCGAGACGCATCAGGGCGTGTTCGATATCAACTATCTGCGCTCCGTGCCGCATATGCAGATACTCTGCCCTGCAAATCAGGCAGAACTGGAGGTTATGCTCCGGCGGGCGGTTTTGGAGATGGACGGGCCTGTCGCGGTGCGCTATCCCCGAGGCTGCGACGGCGCGTTTACGGCGGTTGCCGAAAAGCCTGTGCTGCGCGAGGGGACGGATATCACGCTGATCGGCTACGGCACGATGATTAATAATGTGTTAGACGCGGCAAAGCTTCTGCAAAAGCAGGGCATCAGTGCTGAGGTGATCAAGCTGCCGAGTGTCAAGCCGATTGACATTGCGACGATTGCCGCCTCCGTCCGCAAGACGAAGCATCTGCTCGTCGCGGAGGACGCGGTCTGCATCGGCTGCGCGGGGAAGGAGATTGCCGCCTTGCTCCGCACGAGCGGCATCGTCGTGCCGACAAGGCTGGTCAACATCGGCGACCGCTTCGTGCAGCACGGCGCGGTCAAAAAGCTGCATGAAATGCTCGGCTTAGATGCAAGCTCCCTTGCAAACGCCGCACAGGAGGTGCTGCACGGTGAAGCATAAGGAACGTCTGGATGTCCTTCTGACCCAGAAGGGACTGTGCGAGAGCCGCAGCCGTGCGCAGGCGCTCATTATGAGCGGCGAGGTCTATGTGAACGGGCAAAAATGCGACAAGGCGGGCACGCAGATCGACTGCGAGGCGGCAATCGAGGTGCACGGAAACGCCTGCCCCTATGTCAGCCGCGGCGGTCTGAAATTAGAAAAAGCATTGCGTGATTTCGGCGTTGATCCGACAGGCTTTGTTTGCAGCGACTCCGGCGCGTCTACCGGCGGCTTTACCGATTGCCTGCTGCAAAAGGGCGCCAAAAAGGTCTTTGCCATTGATGTCGGCTACGGTCAGCTCGCGTGGAGCATCCGCACGGATGAACGGGTCGTGTGCATGGAGCGCACGAATATCCGTTATGTCAAGCCGGAGGATCTGGGAGAGCCGTTGGATCTGTCCGTGGTGGATGTGTCTTTTATCTCTTTGAAAATCGTCTTGCCTGCAATCAAGGCGCTGCTCAAGCCGACGGGACAGATTTTGTGCCTTATCAAGCCGCAGTTTGAGGCGGGAAAGGATAAGGTCGGCAAAAAAGGTGTCGTCCGCGATCCGGCGGTGCACGCAGAGGTGCTGGAAAGCTTTCTTGCGCTGGCCGCGGAGTTAGAGCTGACCGTCAGAAATCTGACCTATTCCCCCGTGAAGGGCCCGGAAGGAAACATTGAATTTTTGGGGCATCTTTCCATGCTCCCCGATGGCGGTATTACGCCCGATGTGCAGGCGCTGGTCGCCGCCGCTCACGAATCGTTATGAAAAAAGTTGTGATGACCCCGAATCCGTATCGGGACAGAAATTTCAAATTTGCGAATCTCGCGGAAAAGATTCTGCATGACGCGGGGATAGAGACGCGCATCTGCTTGGCGTTTGATGTGGATAAGAGCTTTGAGCTGCCGAGCGATGTGGTGCTGCACGATCTGACGCATGAGCTTCAGGATGCCGACTTACTGATCTGTTTCGGCGGAGACGGAACAATCCTCCATGCCTCGAAAGCGGCGACCCGTGCGGGCGTGCCGATCCTCGGCGTCAATATCGGCACGATGGGCTTCATGGCGGAGCTGGAAAGCGGTGAGTTAAAGGCGCTGCGCCGGCTTGCGGACGGAGACTATACGATTGAAGAACGCATGATGCTCCATGTGAAGGCGGAACGTGACGGCGTGCTGCTTTTGGAGGAGGACGCGCTGAACGATGCCGTTATCACCAAGGGCGCGGTGGCAAGAATCGTGCAGGTGGCGGTGAGTTGCGATGATGTAGAGATCATGAGCTTCGGCGGCGACGGCGTGATCGTCAGTACGCCCACCGGCTCTACGGCATATTCCATGTCCGCAGGCGGGCCGATTGTGGAGCCGACCGCGCAGAATATCATTATTACACCGATCTGTGCCCATGACATGCGTACAAAAACCGTCGTAACGTCTGCGCAACGGGTGATCTCCATCGAGATTGGACGCATCGGTAGAAAAAGCGCGTTCTTATCCGTGGATGGAGGAAGGGCATTGCGCCTGAATACCGGCGACCGACTGACCGTTACGCGTTCAAATTACACAACAAAGCTCGTTCATCTGAGTGAGCGCAGCTTCTTTGAGATTTTGAAAAACAAGTTTAAGTAATTTCGGGAGGTGTCATTATGAAATCCAAACGCCAGAAAAAAATTTTGGAGCTGATCTCTGAGAAATCCATTGAAACGCAGGAGCAGCTTCTCAACGAGCTTGCCGCGAGCGGCTATCAAAGTACACAGGCGACGATCTCACGCGATATTAAGGAACTTCGTATTATTAAGACCCTCGACGGGCTGGGCGGCTACCGCTATGTCGCTCCGCGTAAGCATGAGGGGGATCACTTTGACGCACGTTTCCGCGTGATCTTCCGGGAGTGCGTGACGAGCATTGACTATGCGCAGAATCTGATCGTAATTAAGACCATGCCGGGACTGGGCGCTGCGGCAGGCGCGAATATCGACGCGCTGCATATGCCTTCCGTGATCGGCACGCTGTCCGGCGACGATACGACGCTGGTCATCCTGCGCGATACGGAGTCTGCAATGGATTTCTGCGAGGAACTCCAAAAAATGTTCGACTGAGAGGCGAAAACCATGCTCCGTCTGCTGCATATTGAGAATATTGCCGTCATTGAGCAGGCGGATATCCTGTTTGAGGACGGCTTCAACGTCCTGACCGGCGAAACGGGGGCGGGCAAATCCATCGTCATTGACGCGATCTCCGCCATTTTGGGAGAGCGCGCTTACCGTGACATGATCCGCACGGGAAGAAATAAGGCTTCGGTGCGCGCCATCTTTGACCGAGTCCCGAATCTGCCATGGTTTGCGGAGAACGGCATCCCCTATGAGGAGGAGCTGACCGTTCGCCGGGACGTATATTTGGACGGAAAGAACGACTGCCGCGTCAACGGCGTGCCGGTTACGGTCGGCGCGCTGAAAAAACTCGGCAGCCGCTTAATCAATATTCACGGGCAGCATGACTCCGCCGCGCTGTTTGACGAGGCATCCCATCTGTCTTTCTTGGACAGCTTCGCCTGCAACGAAGCGCTTTTGGAGCAGTACGGCGCGCGCTATCAGACGGTGCAGTCGCTCCGCCGCGAGATCGAGCGGCTTTCCATGGACGAGGGGGAAAAGCTCCGCCGTATGGAGAGCCTGAAATATCAGATCGACGAAATCACCCGCGCAGCATTGACCCCGGGCGAGGACGAGACGCTGGAGGCACGCCGCAAGCTCTTGCAGAATGCGGAAAAGCTCTCCGACGGGCTGCATGACGCGGCGCTGGGCTTAAACGGCGATGACGAGACCGAGGGCGCGGCGGCGCTTTTGGCGGAGGCGGAGCGGGCGCTGGCGAAGCTCTCCCGCTATGACGACTCCTTGGCGCAGCTGCACGCGACGGTGTCCGACCTCATGTATCAGGTACAGGACGCGGCGGAGCAGGTGAGCGATAAGATCTATTCGCTGTCCTATTCCGCCGACGAGTTAGAGCGCATCGAGGAACGGCTGGACACCATCCACCGCCTACGCAGAAAATACGGCGCGACCTGCGAGGATATTTTGGCGTATTGCGAGAAGGCACAGCGGGAGCTGGAGGAGATCGAATTCGCGGACGACCGCATGGAGCAGCTCAAACGCAAGCTGAAAACGGCAGAGCAGGCGGCGTGGGAGGCGGCATACGCCCTGCGCGCAGCGAGAAAGACCGCTGCCGAGGCGCTGACCGGACGTATTCTAAAGGAGCTGTCCGATCTCGACATGAAGAAGGTGCAGTTCTCCTGCGTGTTTTCCGAGACGGAGCTGACGCCTTTGGGCGCGGACGCGGTCGCGTTTTATATGTCCGCCAACTTGGGCGAGGCGCTGAAGCCGCTGAGCAAGGTTGCCTCCGGCGGCGAGCTGGCGCGTATCATGCTGGCGCTCAAGAATGTCCTTGCCGAAAGAGACAAGGTGCCGACGCTGATCTTTGACGAGGTGGATACCGGCGTCTCCGGCAGAGCCGCGCAGCGCGTCGCGGAAAAGCTGCGCGCGGTGTCCAAGAACAAGCAGGTTTTGTGCGTGACGCACCTGCCCCAGCTTGCGGCGCTTGCCGATACGCACGTCCTCATCGAGAAGAACGAGCGCGACGGAAGAACCTTTACCGCCGTGACGCCGCTCGATTTTGAGGGCAGAAAACGGGAGCTTGCCCGCATCATCGGCGGCTCGAGCATCACGGAAACAACCCTCCAAAGCGCTGCGGAGATGCTTGCCTGCACGAACTAACGAAGCGGCATGGATACTGCGAAATCGCTTGACAAATTCGGGCTTTTTTGCTATGATAGCCGCGATAAAACGCAGTGATGAGAAGAAGTAACCGCATTTTTCACGCGCAGAGAGCCGTCGGTGGGTGTAAGACGGTAGGGGAATGCGGCGAACTACATCTCGGAGCGGTCTGCCTGAATGAGTGCGGTGTTACCCGTGCAGTAGGGCGGAACGGGTACGCCCGTGAACGCGCAGAAGTCTCTGACTTCCAAAGGCTGTTTTCCGCGAGGGAACGGCAAACCAGAGGTGGTACCGCGTAACTTTACGCCCTCTGCTCCTTACGGAGCGGAGGGTTTATTTTTTGGAGGAAAGAAAATGAAAGTTTATGACGAACTCGTCGCCCGCGGTCTGATCGCGCAGGTGACAAATGAAGAAGAGATCCGCGAGATGATCGACAACGGCAAGGCGACCTTCTATATCGGCTTCGATCCCACGGCGGACTCGCTCCATGTCGGGCATTTTATGGCATTGTGCCTGATGAAGCGCCTGCAAATGGCGGGCAATAAGCCCATCGCCCTCATCGGCGGCGGCACGGCGATGATCGGAGACCCCTCCGGCAGAACCGATATGCGTTCGATGATGACCAAGGAGACGATTGCCCACAACTGCGCCTGCTTCAAGAAGCAGATGGAGCGCTTCATCGAATTCGGCGAGGGCAAGGCGCAGATGGTCAACAATGCCGACTGGCTGCTGGATCTCAACTATATCGAGGTGCTGCGCGAGGTCGGCGCCTGCTTCTCGGTCAATAACATGCTCCGCGCGGAGTGCTACAAGCAGCGCATGGAGAAGGGACTGAGCTTCCTTGAGTTCAACTATATGATTATGCAGTCATATGACTTCTACTACCTGTATCAGCACTACGGCTGCAATATGCAGTTCGGCGGCAACGACCAGTGGAGCAATATGCTCGGCGGCACAGAGTTAATCCGCCGCAAGCTGGGCAAGGACGCGCACGCCATGACCATCACCCTCCTGCTCAACTCCGAGGGCAAGAAGATGGGCAAGACGGCGAAGGGCGCGGTCTGGCTCGACCCGAATAAGACCAGCCCCTTTGATTTCTTCCAGTATTGGCGCAATGTGGCGGACGAGGACGTTCTCAAATGCATCCGTATGCTGACCTTCCTGCCCCTCGAGCAGATCGACGAGATGGACAAGTGGGAGGGCAGCCAGCTCAACACCGCGAAGGAAATTCTCGCCTATGAGCTGACCAAGCTTGTCCATGGCGAGGAAGAGGCGGACAAGGCGCGCGCCGCTGCCAAGGCGCTCTTTGCCGGCGGCGCGGATGACAGCGATATGCCCACGACTGAGCTGACTGAGGCGCAGCTCACGGACGGCAGCATTGCCATTCTTGACCTGATGCTTGCCTGCAAGCTTGCACCGAGTAAGTCGGAGGCGCGCCGTTTGGTGCAGCAGGGCGGCGTGTTTGCCAATGACGAGAAGGTCGCGTCCATCGACGTGCGCTTTACCGCCGAACAGCTCAAAGCGGGTGTGAAGCTCCGCAAGGGCAAAAAGGTCTATCATAAGGCTGTTTTGGCATAATGGAATTTCGATTTGCAAACGAGGCGGATTTTGAGGCGGTCAACCGGCTTGCACGGCAGGTGCATGAGCTGCATGTACAGTGGCGTCCCGATCTCTTCCGCTCCGTGCAGTATCCGATCTCGCAGGAGGAATTTTCCACGCTTCTGCGAGAGCAGTGGCTCCTTTTGGCGCAGCGGGACGGCATGGTGGTTGCCTACGCGGTGTTTGCCATGCAGCAGTTTGATGTACCTAAGCTAATGCCCCAAAAATCGCTGAAGCTGGAAGAAATCTGCGTCGAGGAGGCGTATCGGCGGCAGGGCATTGCAAAAGCGCTCCTTTATGAGCTGATGCGCCTCGGTAAGGCGGCAGGCTGTACCGACCTGCGCCTGACCTGCGACCCGCACAACGCGGCGGGGATCGCCTTTTATGAATCGCTGGGTATGCAGCCGAAGGTCATTCAATATCAGTGCAAACTATAAAGAAATCGGTGGGAGCATGTAATCCCACCGATTTTTGCTTATGTAATGTAAACGGATGTAGGGCGGGGACATGTCCCCGCCGGTGCAGGAATTAATGACTGCGTACAAGGACGAAAAGCAAAAGAGATTGCC
Organism: Faecousia sp.; assembly: GCA_051867015.1. GTDB lineage: Bacteria > Bacillota > Clostridia > Oscillospirales > Oscillospiraceae > JAZOXB01. The sequence continues at coordinate 8,651 of JBJDYD010000037.1, forward strand.
GCGTCGCTGCGCTCCTCGCAATGACATGAAGGCACCCTTATTTGTCATTGCGAGGAGCGCAGCGACGTGGCAATCTCGTGCAGGAACTACCGACCGCGTACAAGCTTGTTCGTTTGTACCGTCTGCCGCTGCGCGGTCACTGGGGACATGTCCCCGCCCTACATTGGCTGGCTTGTTTTTGTGCTTCATTCTTCCGCTTCTTTGGGCGGCTCCAAAAGGATCAGCTTCTCCGCAAGAAGCTGGCAGAAGCCCGAGATGATCGACACCATGAAGATCAGGTTTGTGATATCCTGCGGCGTGGCGTTGTTCCCGTGCAAAATCGGGTCGGCTGCCTTGGCAACCTGTTGGTTGAAATACTGCGCCGTATGACGGTGACGCTCCACATAGGCATTGTAGAGCGGCTCAAATTCCTCCTCGGGAATGCCGACGGGGATGATCTTCCGCAGCAGCGCGATGCTCAGGGATTGCTTCATTGTGCAGATCATCAGCAAATAGGCGATGTGCAGACGATAATACCGCTTTTTTCTCGGCTCCGGCATGATCTTCATGCGCACATAGTTGTTGATCGCAGCGGGCGTGATGCAGTTATCCTCCTTCAGCTCCGGCGGAAGGTAGTCCAAATACTGCGTCAGCAGCGTGATCACCTGATCCATAAACAATCCGATATCCGGAATCTCATTCCATGTCGGCAGCTTAAAGTTGTCTAAATATTTTTCCCATCTGCGCAGCTTGCTCCCAACGAGGGTGACATCCTCTGTCATATAGTCCACCTGCCTTTTCTTGTGATTCTATCATAAAGATCTTGTTTTTGCAATCATTATTTTTCATGAAAATCCATCTTGACATAGTTGTGCATATTTGCTATTATAATATCGCATATTAGATTAGCGGGTGAGGTTAACAATGAGTTTTGCAATCATGACAGATACGGCAGCCAACCTTTTGAGTTCTCATCTTACCCGGCGGGAGATCACTGCCGTCCCGCTGGAATATTTCCTTGACGGCACCGCGCATACCTGCAATGCCGTGGACGAGATCGACGGCGAGGCATTCTATGCTGCTTTGGGCGAAAAGGAGATCAAGACCGCGCAGAGCAATCCGCAGCGCTTCTTAGACGTGATGGAGCCCCTTGTGAAAGCGGGGAAGGACATCCTGTGTGTGACGCTCTCCTCCGGCATCAGCGGAACCTATACGAGCGCGTGTATCGCCGCCGAGCAGCTTTGTGAGGATTATCCGGAACGAACGATCCGCGTGATTGACTCTTTGGGCGCCTCCCTCGGAGAGGGGCTGCTCGTCCTGCATGCGTGCGATTGCCGCGACGCGGGGAAAAGTCTGGACGAGACTGCCGCAGAGCTTGCGGATATGCGCGAGCGGATGTGTCAGGTGTTCACGGTGGATGATCTGCGCTTTCTGCGGAAGGGCGGACGCATTTCGGGCGCAGTTGCCTTTGTCGGCACGCTGCTTGATTTCAAGCCGCTTCTCAAGGGAAATGAAGAGGGCAAGATTGTCATGTGCGGTAAGACCCGCGGCAAGAAGCGTGCGATTGCGGCGATGGCGGAAAAATACGAATCGCTGGTCGTGAACGCACAGGAGCAGCGCATCGGGATTGCTTACGCAGGGCATCACGAGGACGCACTGGCGCTGGAAGCGCTTCTGAAAAAGAACAAACCGTCAAGGGAGATCCTGACGGTTTGCTACGAGCCTGTGACGGGCGTCCATGTAGGGCCCGGCGCAATTGCCCTCTTCTTCTTGGGTGAGCCCGGCGTGCGTAAAAAGTGAACGGATCAAAGCAGCAAGGTGAGTAGCCAAGCCAAGCTGACCGGCGCCGCGCCGATTGCCGCCCAACCGAGGGGCGGGAGTCTGCGGCGCTTTTTCGTTGGCGCGTTGTGCAGGACAAAACCGTTTGCCACGCGGCGCGCCTCCTCCAAAAGCTCCCGTTCTCCGACGCCGTGCTTTTCCAGTGCATCCTCCCGCAGAAGGAAGATCGCCTGCTCGAACAGCTTCGGGTCGGGAGACTTGACCACGACGACCTGCCTTGTGTTGCCTTTAACCATAAACATCCCTCCGAAAATAGCATAGACAAAAACTCCGCCGCCCAAACCGGGCGGCGCAAGTTTTATGGCTTTGCGGGATCGGCGATAGAATCGTCGTGCTCGATCCAGTCCGGCACGTTGACGATATCATAGTCTGTTTTGGTGCGGCGGATTACGACCTGCGACAGACCGGCGTTGATGATCATGCGCGTACACATGGCACAGGGACGCGGCTGCTCCAAATACTCCCCCGTCTTTGCGTTCTTGCCGACGAGGTAAATCGTTCCGCCGATGCACTCGCTGCGCGCCGCGGAGATGATCGCGTTCATCTCGGCGTGGACAGAGCGGCAAAGCTCATACCGCTCACCGGAGGGAATTTTCAAAGTCTCACGCACGCAGCCGTCTAAATCCAAGCAGTTGCGCCTGCCGCGCGGTGCGCCGTTATAGCCGGTGGAGATAATCTCGTCGTTGCGCACAATCAGTGCGCCATACTTTGAGCGCAGACAGGTTGCGCGCTCCAATACCGTTTCCGCGATATCCAAATAATAGTTTTTCTTGTCAATGCGCTCCATTCTGCGCCTCCTTTGTAATGGAAAATTACAGATCGGATTTGCCGCGCGGGATGAACACGCCGCCGCGATCCTCAAGGATTTCGCCCTCCCGCACAACGCAGTTGCCGCGCAGCCAAACCGAGGCGATGTGTCCCGCAACCTCGCACCCCTCATAGGGCGCGTAATCCACATTGGCGGCCTGATCCGCTGCGGTGATCGTTGTCTTGCCCTTCGGCTCGTAGACAACAATGTCCGCGTCCGCGCCGACGGCGATGTGTCCCTTCCTCGGGTACGCACCGTAGAGCTTCGCGGGCGCTTCGGAGAGAACCTCCGCCATCCGTTCCGCGCTGATCCGACCCGCCGCGACGCCGTAGGTGTACAGCAGCACGCCGCGCGTCTCCACGCCGGGCATACCGCCGGGGATCTTCGTGAAATCCTCTCTGCCTGCCGCCTTCTGGGTTAAGGTGAAGCTGCAATGGTCGGTGGAGACGGTCTGAATCTCGCCCTCTGCCAGTGCGTGCCAAAGCGCCTCGTTGTCGGTCTTTTTCCGCAGCGGCGGCGCGCAGACATATTTCGCGCCCTCGAAGTCGGGCTTGCTGTAGAGGGAATCGTCCATCAAGAGATAATGGGGGCAGGTCTCCACATAGACCTTCTGACCCCGCGCCCGCGCCGCTTCGACCTCACGCAGACCGTCCTCCGAGGACAGATGCACGATCACCACGGGAACATCGGCGACAGACGCCATCTTGAGCAGACGACTGATTGCCTCAGCTTCGAGGATCGAAGGACGGCACTGCGGATGGGAGGCAGGGGATAGCTCGCCCGCCGCCTTTTTCTCCTTGATGAGCGCGTCAATCACGCCCGCGTTTTCACAGTGGACGCCCGCGATGCCGCCCAACTCTTTCATCTTCCGCAGCGCGAGGAACATCGCCTCGTCGCCGATCATCATGGCGGGATAGGTCATGTACATCTTAAAGGAGCTGACACCCTGCTCGAACATCTTGGGCAGCTCCGCGATGATCTCCTCGTTCCAATCGTCAATCGTCATGTGGAAGCCGTAGTCGCAGCCTGTCTTGCCGTCCGCCTTTTGGTGCCACAGGTCCAGCCCGTATTGCAGGCTCTCGCCCTTGTTCGGGCAGGCAAAGTCGATCACCATCGTCGTGCCCCCCCGCAGCGCGGAGCGTCCGCCGGTGTAAAAATCGTCGGCTGTCGTCGTGTTGCATACATCGAGATCAAAATGCGTGTGCGCGTCGATAAATCCGGGGAACAGCAGCTTCCCCGAAACATCCACAACTTCCGCGTCCGCGCAAGTGATCTCCGGCGCGATTTGCGCGATCACCTCGCCGTCGATCAGAACATCCGCTTTTTCCGTACCGTGCGCGTTAATGACCGTGCCGCCCTTGAGCAGCTTTTTCATGGAAACCAGCTCCTTTATTTTTATTGTTTCTTCCATTTTACCACGGCGAACCAAAAAAGGGAATAGGGAAAATTCGTTGTTGCAATTGCGGCAGAAAACGTGTAGACTATGCCTCGGAGGGATCGCTATGCTGTCTTTTGAAAACGATTATAACGTCGGCGCACATCCGCGCATTTTAGAGCGCCTGATGCAGACGAATTTCGAGCCGCAGTCCGGCTATGGTGCGGACCGCTTCTGTGAAAGCGCCAAAACTCGTATCCGTGAGGCGTTTTCCTGCCCGAATGCCGATATCTTTTTTCTCACCGGCGGCACGCAGACAAACTGTGTTGTCATTGACGCGCTGCTGCACTCCTATGAAGGGGTAATTGCCGCCGCCACAGGTCATATTGCGCTGCATGAGGCGGGCGCGGTCGAGTATACGGGGCATAAGGTGCTGGAGCTGCCCTCCCATGACGGCAAGCTGGATGCCGGAGAGCTTCGCGCCTATCTCGAGACGTTTTACGCAGACGAGAATCATGACCACATGACCTTTCCGGGTATGGTTTACCTCTCCTATCCAACAGAGCTTGGCACGCTTTACAGTAAGACGGAGTTGACTGCGATCTCGCAGTTATGTAAGGAATATCATATGCCGCTCTTTGTGGACGGCGCGCGCCTCGGCTACGGCTTGATGAGCTCTGCGTCGGACCTTACACCGGCGGAATTTGCCGCACTGTGCGATGTGTTCTATGTCGGCGGAACGAAGGTTGGAGCGCTCTGCGGCGAGGCGGTCGTGTTCCCGCAGGGCACGATGCCGAAGCATTTCCTGACAACGGTCAAGCAGCACGGCGCACTTTTGGCAAAGGGCAGACTCCTCGGCGTCCAGTTTGACGCGCTGTTTGAAGACGGACTGTATTTCGAAATCAGCCGCAACGCCATCCAAACGGCGGAAACGCTCAAAAAGGTGTTCCGCGAGAAGCATTGCAGCGTTTGGAGAGAAACACCGACCAATCAGCAATTCCTTGTCTTGGAAAACACGGAAATGACCCGCCTGCGTGAGCATGTGGCATTCAGCTTTTGGGAGCAATACGATGCAGCGCATACCGTCTGCCGCTTTGTCACAAGCTGGGCAACCACACAGGAGGATATCAACGCCCTTCGCGCCTTGCTTTGAGCCGCTTTTGTGTGCCTGAAAAAGCCGTTTCTGACGTGACTGTACGAAAAAATTCGCAGAATCAGCGATTCCGGCGACTTTGTGCTTGATTTTTTACCAAAACACTGCTATAATACATCGCAGTCGGCAAACGCAGCCGATCAAAACTGAATAACTGTTCTCTCGACTATGTCAGAAAACAGACACGGAGCGGTATCGAAGTGGTTATAACGGCCCTGACTCGAAATCGAACACGCCTTTGGCTGTTTCATCCGCCCGGAACGCCTTGATTTACAAGGGTTTTCAACGGTTCAATTTTTTTAATTTCATATTGTTCTTGCGCGTTTTTCTTGCATTTTGTCCATGCTTGAAAAATGCTGAGATACATGGAGCGGTATCGAAGTGGTCATAACGGGGCTGACTCGAAATCAGTTTGCGGGCAACCGCACGTGGGTTCGAATCCCACCCGCTCCGCCAAAAGTTCTGAAAATTGTGTATTTTTGCATGATTTTCGGAACTTTTTCTTTAATCAAAAACCCCAATCATAACCATTTTTCTTGCAAAAAGCGGAATTCTTTCTTTCCTCCGGCGTGTTTGCAAGAACAAGAAAAGCCGGCAAACCGTTGCTATTGCTGGGCTTTCGAGCATTGCCCGATTCACGACGCAAGAACAGGTTTTCACCAGCCTTGAATCTTTGTCTCCGGCATAGACAAAATGTTGTCCATAATATTGGCCGAGTTGACCTTTGACTTGTAATCCAGATGGCTGTAGATATTGGCTGTGGTGCTGATATCGCTGTGACCCAGCCACTCTTGGATCTGCTTCATCGGAACATCATTTGCAAGCAGAAGCGAGGCGCAGGAGTG
>JBJDYD010000038.1:0-3104 GCA_051867015.1 Faecousia sp.
AAACACGTTCTTAGAGACGGATTAAGCGCCATTAGAACGCTTTGTGCGTAAAACTACTATTGCAAAAGAAAAAAGCTACTGCTATACTAATATCAGCGTGATCTCAGGATCTAAGTAAGTTAGCAGAAGCAAAGGAAAGCTAAAGGAACTTTGATGAAGAAACGGAACTTATATTTGAAAGGAAGATTACAATGAAGAAATTTATCGCTATTATGATGATTCTTGCAACGCTTGTTTCGCTCTCTGCGTGCAAGAGTGAATCCACGGCAACGGCTACCGATGCATCGGATGTGACCGAAAGTACGAATGAGCAGATGCAGGCATCTGAAGTTACGCCGACGACCGCAGAAGGGGAGAAGCCGGGCAAAGATACGACCGGGCAGCCAGATGTGCAGACTCCTACTACCACAGAGCCTTTGGCATCCACTGAGCCGGGGACGGAAATGACTGAACCGGCAACCCAGCCGACGCCCCCCACGCAGCCGACGACTCCTCCTGTAACTCAGCCGCCGCATCAGCATAGCTATACTGCAACGGTGGTTGCACCGACGTGTAATGACAAGGGCTATACCAAGCACACTTGTTCTTGCGGCGATAGCTACAAGGACAATTACACGGATGCGCTTGGCCATCACTTCATTGATGAAGTGGTAGCATCTACCGCTACGGAGCAAGGCTACACGAAGCACACTTGCGACAGATGCTGGTACAGCTACAATGACAGTTATACCGATCCGGTAAAGCAAGTCTATGACATCAACGCTGTGATGGAGAAAGCAAATGCCTACGCTCTTTCCCTTGGCTTTGCGTGCATCGACTATAGCCTTACGCCTGAAAATGCAGGATATTACCCGCCCTCTTATATTACAGGTGACAGTTTGGCGCGAATTGGCGGTCAAAGCTGGCTTGAGCAGGATACGATGGATGGCGCACTATCTTGCAGGGATAGATTGATTTATGGCTGGGGAGCTGACGAGCATACAAAATGCGCTTGCCGAGCCTACATCACCTACGATGCCGTAGAAGATGCCTATACGATCTATTTCCTTTACGCATAAAAGCGCAGAATTTTAATTCCAAATCTGCGCCCCTACAAGTACCCCCAAAGGCTAATTTCATACTGTAAAATTAGACTGTTTTCTTTTTCTTTGTAAAAAGAGAGCAGTCTCTTTTTAATTTTCTCAAATTATTTTATAAAGGAGGAAAAAGTATGACCTACGCAAAACGCATTTTATCCATTTTGCTGGTTCTCTGCGTGCTATGCAATATGGCAATCACTGTATTTGCAAGTGATACTGACAGCGGCGGCGAAGCATCGTCTCCCGTCGATACAGTCGCGGATGAACTGGCATCAGAAGATCCCCCGCCGGATCAAGGAGAAGATCCGCCTGATGTCTTGACAGATGAAAACAAGGAGCCTTCGCAGGAGGAAACCGCACAACTCGAAACTAATGAGGAAGATACGGAGAATCCGACCGAAACGGAGGAGCCTTCTCCATCATCAGAAACGGTTGAGGAAAGCTCGGCTCCGGAAGAATCCATCGCAACAGAAGAATCCGTAGAGGAAAACTCTGAACCGGTCTACGAAGATGCTTCTGCGGAAGAAAGCTCCGAACCGCTCTACGAAGATGCTTCTGCGGAAGAAAGCACTGAACCTGCTACCGAGGCTGATCCTGTGGAAGAACCGGAGACACCGGAAGCCCAAATAACCGCCGTAAACGGGCGGGCAGAAACAAAAGCGTCCGGCGTATCTATTGTGCATTGCGGAAACGCGATCAACACAAACGGTACATTGACGATCTCCTACTATAACTATCTTGAAGGCGCTAATAAAACAGCGTATATACAAGCCATTGAGGAGAAAAGAATCAACGGAGCGGTTGCCTTTTGCCTCGCTCCCGAAGTCGGTTCTCAAGGCACGAATTACACCAAAGATGAACAAATGGATGCATGGAACAAGATGCCAAGAGCCATGCGTGAAGCAATAACCCTTGTAATGGCTTACGGTTATCCCCATGTGAGCTATAGTGCCAGTACGGATGATATCTATTGGTATGGTAAACAAACCATGCTCGACGGCGAAAACTATATCGCAACGCAGCTTATCATTTGGGAGTTCCTTTCCGGTGTAAGAAACAGTGTTACCTTTGAGTTAACAGGCAGCACTTCCTACCGCAATGTCTGTGATTCCGGTTGGAATTCAATTCGTACAACTTATGACGCTATCGTTACGAAGTTGAAAAACCACAATGCAATTCCCGCATACGCAAGTCGTTCTCAGGGTGCTTATGTGTACGAGCTGAAATATGACAGCTCGACAGGAACTTATCGCTATCTTCTCCCAACGGAAAGGCAAAGCGATTGGCGCAACTGCCGTATGACCTTACCTGATGGAATTACCTACCTCAAAAAGTCGGACAACATGACCGTGATCGGCTTTGAGGCAACGCCTGAAGCAGCGAAAGCACTGCCAAAGGATGGTTATACTGTCAGCGGTGAAAGCCCATATGTTAGTGTTGATCCCGATAAAGCGGTTGCGTGCTGGGAGTGCGATAACTCTCAGACAGTTGCAACAATGGTGCAAAAACCCGACCCGGCAAAAGCGTATTTTACCCTCAAATTGGCTCCCGAAGGCACAATGACTGCCAAAAAGACATCCTCCAGCGGAGATGTTGCAGGCTACTGCTTCAAGTTCTACTCGTCTGCAACGGATACTACTTGGTATGCCAAGACCGACGCAAGCGGTAACCTGTGCCTGTCCAACAGCAGCTACAGCACCCTCGGAAGCAAGGAGTTTTCGCACTTACCGGAAGGCGATTACACGCTGACTGAAGTTCTGAGCAAAAAGGGCAAGGATTTGGTTTTCCCGGATAAATGGACGGTCAAAGTCACTGACGCGGACGGCAAGGTAACAACAAAGACTTATACCTCCGCTGACATGACGAAAGCCTCCAATGGTGACTGCATTCTCAAGAATGTCAATATCACAGGTCTTGCCGGTGGCGGCACGATCACCATGACGATCAACAACGTATCGTTGACAGAGAGATTGGAGATCATCAAGACTTCCCCGAATGGCAATGTAGCAAACATTGAGTTCTTTG
>JBJDYD010000039.1:0-14449 GCA_051867015.1 Faecousia sp.
GTTGCACTTTTCCTGAAGTCGCCTTCGGCGGGCGTTACCCGTTATCCTTGCCCTGCGGAGCCCGGACTTTCCTCATGAAAGCGCCTTTCGGCAAATTCACGCGGCTGTCCGTTCCGGTCACCGGTATATTGTACTTTATTTTTCTTCCTTTGTCAAACGGATTGCAAAATTTCTTTTTGTCGGCTATAATATAGGAAAGAAACCGACAAACTGCGGAAAAGAGGCGTTGTTTTTGGAACTGGACGCGTATTTAAACCGTCTGAAGAATAAAAAGGTGCTCGTTCTCGGACTCGGCGTGAGTAATCGTCCGCTTATGCGGCTCCTGTTGGAGCGTGGGATCGACGTAACAGGCTGCGACCGCACGCCCCGCGAGAAGCTGGATGAAGAACTGCTGAGCTTTGAACAAATGGGCGCAAAGCTGCACCTCGGCGACGGCTATCTGGAAAATATCAGCGGCGACATTGCTTTCCGCACGCCCGGGCTGCATCCCGATAAGCCGGAGCTGCGCGCGCTGCGGGCGGCAGGCACGCGGATTACCAGCGAGATGGAGGCGTTTTTCGAGGTTTGCCCTTGTCCGATCATCGGCGTGACCGGTTCCGACGGCAAAACCACCACGGCAACACTGATTGCGGAGCTTTTGCGCCATGCGGGACATCGCGTTTGGCTGGGCGGCAATATCGGCACGCCGCTGCTGGATAAGGCGGAGCAAATGCTTGAGACGGATCAGGTCGTTTTGGAGCTGAGCTCCTTTCAACTCATAGATCTGCACGATAGCTGCCATATCGCGGTCGTGACGAATCTCGCCCCGAACCATTTGGATATGCACCGCGACATGGACGAATATGTGAATGCGAAAAAGAATATCTTTCATTATCAGGGCGCGTCGGATGTACTGATCGTCAATCATGACAATGCCATTACCGAAGCATTTGCCGCAGAGGCGAGGGGAACGGTCAAGCGCTTTTCAAGGCAGGAACGCGTCAAAAACGGTGTCTGCTTCCAAGACGGCGCGATTCGTCGCGGAGATGATGTGATTTTGCGGCAGAGCGATATCCTGATCCCCGGGCTGCATAACGTTGAAAATTATATGGCTGCAATTCTTGCTACGGAGGGACTTGTGACCGATGACGATGTGCGCGCGGTTGCAAAAAGCTTCGGCGGGGTGGAGCATCGCATCGAGCTGGTGCGCGTGAAGGACGGCGTGTCATTTTATAATGACTCCATTGCCTCGTCTCCGAGCCGCACGATCGCCGGATTGCGCAGTTTCTCTCAAAAAGTAATCCTCATTGCCGGCGGCTATGACAAGCATATTCCGTATGACGTTCTCGGACCTGAGATTGCCGCGCATGTCAAGCTCCTTGTCTGCACCGGTGCGACAGGCGGCAAGATCGCGCAGGCGGCGCGGGCGAGCGCGGGCTGCCCCGAAATTTTAGAGATCGACGATTTTTATGACGCGGTGCACGCTGCGGCAGATAGGGCGGAGCGAGGCGATGTTGTACTGCTCTCTCCCGCAAGCGCGGCGTTTGACAAATTCAAGAATTTCATGGTGCGCGGCGCGGAATTCAAAAAAACGGTAATGGAGCTGTAACTATGATAAAAGGCTGTACTGCCGTAATTGTCGCAGCCGGATCGGCGCAGCGAATGTGCGGCATTGACAAAATGATGACCCCCCTCGGCGGCGTTCCGTTGCTGCTGCGCACAGTTCGCGCCCTTGGCGCAAGTGAGAAAATTACCGACATTATCATCGTCACCCGCAAAGAGTTGATGCAGGAAGCAAGAGCGCTTTGCGAGCAAGACGCCCAAAGAATCTGCACAGTCGTGGCAGGCGGAAGCAGCCGCGCCGAATCGGTTCTGCGCGGTTTGGAGGCGGTTCCTACCGAACTGGTTGCCATCCACGACGGAGCGCGCCCGCTGGTTACGGTGCGTGTCATAGAGGAGACCATCGCTGCCGCAGCGCAATACGGCGCAGCCGCCCCGGCAATCCCGGTGCATGACACGATTAAGGTTGCGCAAAACGGAATCGTCGCGCAGACGCCTGAACGCAGCACGCTTTTTGCCGTGCAGACGCCGCAGGTGTTTCGGACGGAGACGATTCGAACAGCATTGCAGGTGGCTTTGGCGAAGAATCTTCCGCTGACGGACGACTGCTCTGCCATGGAGGCGGCGGGATATTCCGTGCATTTGACGGCAGGGGAGGAAGAAAACCTGAAAATCACCGTGCCGTCCGATTTGATTTTGGCAGAGGCAATTCTAAAACGGAGGGAAACAAAATGAGAATCGGACATGGCTATGATGTCCACCGCCTGACAGAGGGAAGAAAGCTCATTCTCGGCGGCGTGGAGATTCCGTTTGAACGCGGCTTGGACGGACACTCCGACGCGGACGTGCTCGTTCACGCAGTTATGGACGCTCTTTTAGGTGCTGCCGCAATGCGGGATATCGGCGTCCTGTTTCCCGACAATGATGAAAAATATCGCGGCATTTCGAGTATGCTCTTGCTGCAAACGGTCATGGAGCGGCTGACGGAACAGGGATACCGCGTCGGCAATGTCGACGTGACCGTGCTTGCCCAGCGTCCGAAGCTCAGGGACTATATTCCGCAGATGCATGAGAAGCTTGCTAAAGCTTTGCGCATTCCGCTCGGACGGGTAAATATCAAAGCAACGACAGAGGAAGGGCTTGGCTTCACCGGCAGCGGTGAGGGCATTGCCTGCCACGCAGTCTGCTTGCTTGAGGAAACAAACAATTGCTGATACAGAGAAAGGGGAGCCTACGATGTTTAAGAAACCGAAAAAGTCGATGAGCGCTGCACAGATGCAGCCGACGTGGCAGGAACTGATCAAGCTGGAGCGCAGGCTGAAACGGAATAAGTTGCTTTGCCGCATCCTTCAGCCGGTAGGATCAATCATATTCCTGTTCAATCTGCTGCTTTGCACTGTGAATTTTGCGCTATACATTGGCGGAACGCTGATCGAGGAGTATTTTACCAAAATGCCGCTCCTGCCTGCGATGGTAGAACATTTTCCGCATGGCAGCTTCGGCGGTGTGCTTGCCTTTACACTCTGCTTCTCTTATCTGATCCCGCTTGCGATCTGCGGCGCGATTACCGCTGTGCTCTACTTCCTCGACCGGAAAAAATACGGTAATCAGGTCGAACCGCTGCATGGCAGTGAGGCGGAATGCGCCAAGTCGCTTGTCTATGAGGCGGAAACGGTTTACGAGCTTCGCAAGCAGATCCCACAGTGGTCGATCTTCATCGAGACAAGCATCCTGACGGCACTTACTGCGATCCCGATCATCTATACCTGTATCGCTTTTGCCAAAGGAGAGTCTCCCGCAGTGCTGGAAATCGCGATTGGCTGCCTTGCGCTTTTGGTGTGCCTTTTTGTCCTCTTTTGGGTCTATGCTGCGTTGTTTAAAGTGTTCTCCCTGCTGAACGCGCTGTTTTACTACAGCCCGAGCGAATGGTCGCTGTATGAGCAGTATCACCGCTTGGATGCCTATTGGGAGAGTGTTGACCCGCAGGAATTTGCCAAACGTGAAGAAAAAGCCCGCCGACTTCAGGAAGAAAAGTCACGCAAACGCCGCAAAAAATCCTCCGATGATCTGCCGGAGGACGATGAAATATGAAAACACCGCACAGGCGCTTCGGCTCCTGTGCGATGCTTTTTCTAAAGAAACGGGTAAGCTGTATCAGATAAAAGCTTACGATCAGCGACTGTAGTATTCTCAGTAAAACTTTGCAGCAGCTTCGTAGGAGGAGCGTAGGGCACGCACCCGCAATACCCGCAAGGGGCACGCCACATCCGTAAGGCTCCTTCGTCGCCAACGGCTGTGCAGGGGGTATGCCGCATCCGTAAAGCTCCTTCGTCGCCAACGGCTGCGCTAACGACTCGGCGTGCCGTCCGCGAAGCGGCTTATGCATTATAACGGCAGCTCGACGATAAAGCTGTTCATACCGTTTGCGCTTTGGGCGTGGATGGTGCCGCGGTGCATGGCGGCGATGCTTTCCGCGATTGGGAGCCCAAGCCCGTAGCTGTGATTCATGGCACGGGCTTTGTCTGCGCGGTAGAAGCGCTTAAAAATGTTTTTCAGTTCCTCCGGGGAAAGCTGGTCGCCATAGTTGGAGACCGTCAGCGTGCAGTGCGAATAACCCCGCCTGCACAGCGTCAGGGTGACCGGCGTGTTCGGATAGGCGTATTTTTGAGCGTTATCCAGTAAAATCTCCGGAAGCTGACGCAGATATGCGGCGCTGCCCTTGATTGTGAGATTCGGTTCGATATTCGCCGTGAAGGGCATTCCTTTTTCAAAAAACAGCGGCTCGAAGGGAAGCACCGCGTCTGAGATCAGCTTGCTGAGATCCAGCGGTTCCATCGGGACGGAATGCTGCGTGTTATCCACACGGGCAAGCTGCAATAGCTCCTCCGTTAAGCCGCGCATTTGCCGGGACATGGTGAGAATGTTCTCCGCAAACTGTGCGCGGCTTTCTTCGCTTTGCTCCGGCGATTGCAGCAGCTCCGCGTTTGTCAGAATCACGGTGAGCGGCGTTTTCAGCTCGTGGGAGGCATCGGAGACAAATTGGCGCTGCTGCTGCCACGCTTGCTCGACCGGCTTGATTGCCCATTTTGCAAGGATAAAGCTCAGCCCGAGAAAGACAAAAAAGCTGACCGCGCCGATGATGATGCAGGTGGTGCGTAAGCTCTGCATTGTGGCAAGCTCGCCGCTGGCATCGGCAAAGACACAGACGTCACCGAGGGAAGAAGTGGTGCGGTAGTAGCGCAGGCTGTAGTTTTCCAGTATGCCGGTCTCCTCGCTCGCGTCGGTTGCCGCCTGTAAAATCTCACGCAGCATTTCCTCATCCGAGAGGTCATAATAATCGCCGCCGATGATGGTGATGTGGTTATTCTTCATGAGAAGCATGAAGTAGGGGAGACGCACACTCTCGTCCTCTCCCGGCTGCCCGAAGATCAGCGTATCCGGAGAGGCTGCAATGCTCTGCATGGCGCGCAGACTTTCGTTTTTCAGATTCGTGCGGGTGGAGTGCAGCACAAGAGAAAGTATGACGCACAGCATTACGGTGACGATCACCATATTGATGCAGATAAACTTGAGGCGGAGCTTTTTTAACATCCTTCTGCCACCTCCAGATGGTAGCCGAGCCTGCGGACGGAGACAATACGGACGTTTGAACCGATACTCTCCAGCTTTTTGCGCAGGAAGCCAACATAAACCTCGACATGGTTTTCGACCGCATTGGAGTCAAAGCCCCATACGCGGGACAAAATGACTTCTTTTGAAAGATTGCCGCTCTTCGACTGTAAAAGCAAGCGCATGACGTCAAACTCCCGCGCGGAAAGCCGCACCTCATTCTCTCCGCAGACCAGCGTCGAAGAGGAGAGATCCAGCGCGGTATTGCCGAAGGACAGCTCGTTTACTTCGTTTCCCTGCCTGCGCAGGAGGGCGTTGATGCACGCCAGCAGCTCCCGCGTGTCAAAGGGCTTGGTTAAATAATAGTCCGCGCCCGCGTTCAGTCCGGCGATGCGGTCTTCCAACTCGGATCTTGCGGTCAGCATTAAAATCGGAGTGCTGCATCGGTGCGCCCGTACCTGCCGCGCCACCGCATAGCCATCCATTTTCGGCATCATCACATCGAGGATGAGAAGATCATAAACGCCGGTTTCCGCGTAGGCTTCGCCGCTCTCGCCGTCATAGACCGTTTCCACGGTAAAGCCCTTGCTTTCCAAGAGAACTTTGAGAGAGTCCGCCAAAAGTTTTTCATCCTCAATGATTAAAATTTTCATGCAAATCGCCTCCGCTGTGGTATACTGTACATTATAATACGTTGCTCAACTGAAATGAAGCTGAAATTTTATTTCTTTTCGTAAGTTTTTCAGTTCATTTTAAGTTTTGTGTGTTAAGATGCGTATAACAAACGAAGGCGAAACGGCAATGTTCACAAATTGTTTCCGTATTTTTCAGTTTTGCTTCAGCTTTCGTGCGTATAATTTTGGCAGAAACAAAAAACAAAGGAGCGATAAAAATGTCTGAAAACTTTGATTTCGATGAGCAGCAGGCAGCCCCCGAAGAGGAAGCGCCGCAGCCGCAGGAACAGCCGTCGAATCCTACAGCGGAGGAACCGCAATCCTATCCGTCATACAACGCAGGCGGCTATCCGAACTACAGCCAGCCGACTTATCAGACATACACACCCAATTACAGCGGCTATGCGCAGAATACCGGTTGGTCACAGCCGAATCCCCCTGAGCCGCAAAAGCCGAAAAAAGAGAAAAAGGGCTTCAGCGCAGGCAAGGCTGTTGCTTTGGGGCTGTGCTGTGCGATCATCGGCGGCGCGATGGGCTTTGGCGGTGCGTTGCTGGGCAATCATCTCGCCGCTGACGAGAAAACGACCGGTAAGGGAAATACCTCTGTAGTCTATGAAGGCGAGCGTGAGACGAATGTCATCAACACGGTGCGCGTCGATACAAACGAGATGAAGACCGCTGCGGAGGTCTATGCCGAAAATGTCAATTCGACGGTGGGCATCACGACCTCAATCACCACGAACTATTGGGGCTATCAGACCACCTCGGCAGCGTCCGGCTCCGGCTTCATTCTGACAGAGGATGGCTATTTGCTGACGAACTATCATGTTGTGGAAGGCTCGAACTCCATTAAGGCAACGATGTATGACGGTACCGCCTATGACGCCACGCTGATCGGCTACGATGCAAGCAATGACATCGCGGTTTTGAAGATTGAAGCGCAGGGCTTGACCCCGGTTGTGCTGGGCGACTCCGATAACATGAATGTCGGTGATCCCGTCGTTGCCATCGGCAATCCGCTGGGTGAGTTGACCTTCTCCCTGACGCAGGGTGCCGTCAGCGCGCTCGACCGCGAGGTTACGCTGTCCAGCGGCACGACAATGAACCTGATCCAAACGGATTGCGCGATCAACTCCGGCAACTCCGGTGGCGCGCTGTTCAACCTCTATGGTGAGGTCGTCGGCATCACCAACGCAAAGTATTCTTCCAACTCGATGTCTGAGGCTTCCATCGACAATATCGGCTTTGCGATTCCCATCAATTCCGTGCGTTCCATCGTAGAGAGCATCATTGAAAACGGCTATATCGCTAAGCCTTATATCGGTGTGACGGTGGCCAATGTGACCGATGAGATGCAGAGCTACGGTTTACCGAAGGGTGCCGCGGTTCGGGGCGTCGTAGAAAACAGCCCCGCGGAGGAAGCGGGCTTGAAGACCAATGATATCATCACTGCAGTGAACGGCGAGGAGATCAGCGGACAAAGCGATTTGGTGAAGTATGTCAAAGCAGCCGCTGTCGGTGATAAGCTGAAGCTGAGGATCTATCGTCAGGGTGAGACACTGGAACTGACCGTAACGGTCGGAGAGCAGGTGCAATCCGCAACCGGCAGTACGGAGGAGCAGGAGAACACAACAGAATCACAGGGTTACTTCCCCTGGGGCTTCGGTTTCGGTAATTGAGAAGTGAATTAGAAAACAAGATCGTGTAGGAGGCTGACGTAATAACCGTCAGCCTCCTACACGATTATTTCAGTGAGAGACTGTCATTGAGCAGAAGCGTGCTGTAAAGGAAAAGCACATCCTGATCGGCAAATTCCACTAAGCTTCCGAGATAGGCAGAGTTGAGATAGCGGATATCAACGAGTGTAACTTTAGAATAGCCCTCAACGAGCAGCGGGACAAGGGAACTGCCGAAGGAATCGCGGAATACGATCAGCTCGCGGTCTGTTGCGGCGGCGGGATTTTCGATGACCAAGAGAGCATCCGCGCCGTTGAGGTACAGCTCATAGGGGTCGGCGCTTGCTGCGGCGGAGAGGTCGTACATTTCGGCGGACTGCGGTGTGCCCGTGTCATAGCTTGTGACGGTGCAGCCCTCCAAAATATCGTTTGTCAGATAGGCGAGCGTGTCCGGTCGGAGCGGAAGGGCGGATTGCCCGGTATAGACACCGTAAAATGGTTCGGAGAGCGTCTGCGTCTCATATTCCGCAGAGAGACTGACGCCCATCGCAGACGCAAGCCTGTTTGCAACGGGCAGCAGCGTTTCCTGCCGCCAGTGCGTGTCGGTACGGTAATAGTTTTGCAGACTTAACTCGTCAAAGATATCAATATACTCTAAATAGGGTGTTTTTTCGCGCATTTTTGCGATCAGTTCTTCATAATCAAGGCTGAGATAGCCGTTTTTGTTTGCAAGGAAACAGCTTTTGTCCGGCACGATGGAGAAGTAGAGCTTTGTATCCGTTCCGGCAAGATAGTTGTCATAGAGGTACTGAAAACGGTCGGCGGCGTGGTCAAGCATCTCCTCTCGCAGGGGATAGTTGAGCTTTGAGACATAGCCGTCTTCGATGAATAAGTCGTTATTGTCTTTCTGCTGAAACAGGTGAAAGACCGAGAGTGCCTTGAGGGAGCGGAAACCGTCGCGGCAGGGGAATTGGTCGAGGGTATAGCTTTCAAATTCCTCCATAAATTTGCCCGTGCGGAGGGTATCTGCGTTCAACTCCGGAAAAGACTGTAAAACACGGCGCTCGCTTTCGGAAAAACGGTCTGCGGGCTTCAGCCACGCCCAAAAGGAAAGCCCAAACAGCAGCGCTGCGATTACGGCGGTCAAAAAAATACTCCGATGCTTTTCGTTCATGCGGCACCTCCTAAAAACGGAAATAGAGAAACGGATTGAAGGATCCGTCCACAAGATAGGCGGTCATGATCAGCAGCAGCGCCGCAAGCACCAGCGGCTCCGCAACGCATATAAGCTTGTCTCCCGTTTTGCTCCGCCGCACGGCTGCAATCAGCTTCTGCGGCAGCGGCGTTGCGCCAATAACCGCAAGCACGAGGATCGCACCATAGCTGCGCAGATAGTAGCTCCATTCCGTGGAGTAGAACGGCAGCTTCCCCATACCGAACATCGCGCCGAGGTCAGAAAGCGCCTGCTTCATATCAGCGGCATTGAAAATAACAAAGCTGAGGACGACAAAGAACAGCACATAGAGGTGTTTGAGGAGCTTTGTCTTTTGCAGCGGCTTATGCAGCCAAAGCTTTTCAACGACCAAGAGAACAGCAAACAGCAGACCCCAAACGATGAAATTCCAAGCCGCGCCGTGCCAAAAGCCGGTCAACAGCCAAACAACGAGGATATTTCGCAGCCATTTTGCCTTGCTGACGCGGTTGCCGCCCAGCGGAATATACACATAGTCGCGGAACCACGAGCCGAGAGAGATATGCCAGCGCCGCCAAAATTCCGTGATGCTTGCGGAAATATACGGATAGCGAAAGTTCTCCGGAAAGTCAAAGCCGAAAATCTTGCCGAGCCCGATCGCCATATCGCTGTAGCCTGAGAAATCAAAGTAGATGTGCAGGGTAAAGGCAATGGCATACAGCCAGTAAAAGAGGATGGATTGCTCGACCGAGGCGCGGAATATATCGCACAGCTCGCCCAGCGCGTTGGCAATTAAAATCTTTTTCGCCAAACCGAGGATAAAGCGCCGAATGCCGAGGGCGATCTTCTCAAAGCTGTGTGTCCGGTCCTTCAACTGTGCCGCGACATCGGAATAGCGGACAATAGGACCTGCGATGAGCTGCGGGAACATGGCGATATAGGCTGCCAGTGTGATAAAATTCCGCTGCGCCGCGACGGTGCCGCGATAGACATCAATCGTATAGCTCAAAAGCTGGAAGGTGTAAAAGCTGATGCCGATGGGAAGCGCGATTCTGAGAAGCGGAACAGACAGCCCGAAGACGGCGTTGAAGTTCGCAATGAAAAAGTCTGCGTACTTAAAATAACCGAGCAGCCCGAGACTGATCGCGGCAGAGACGAATAAAAAGAGCTTTCCGAGCGGTTTTCCACGAAATTTTTCAATCAGCAGCCCGAGTACATATCCGGACGCGATTGATACTGCCATCAGTAGGACGTAGATCGGCTCACCCCATGCGTAGAATACAAGGCTTGCAAGCAGCAGCACCGCGTTTTTGAGCCTTTTCGGCGTGAGAAAATAGAGCAGCAGAACGCAGGGGAGAAAATAGTAGAGAAACGGGATGCTTGAAAAAAGCATTTCGTCTCACATCCTTTCCTTTACCTTAAAAAACGGACGCGGTGGTTGCCGCGTCCGTTTTCATGAAAGCATATCTTAAGCAGCCTCGCCGGGGCACATCACGAAGAAGACGGTGTTGCCGACATGATCGACTACGGTCTCCTCTGCGGTGACGCAGATATTCCAAGAGGGATCGGCGTTGTCCGTGAGCGTCTTCATGAACGCGTCAACATCGGCGCTTTCGTCCAGACGGAAGATGTAGCCAACAAAGGCAATGGAGCCGATCATCGGCGCGAACAGGGTGCCCTCAGCAAAACCGTCGATATCCGCAGAGAAACCGGACAGATAGCCGGGAACGATCGGCTCGGTGACAGGCATAAACTGGATTGCGGGGTTGCCGATCAGCGTTTCGGCGACTTCAAGGGTGGTCGCTTCGGGGTTTGTATCCATCACATCAAGGAACGCGGCGCGCAGCGTCTGACCGAGTGTTTCACCGTCTGTGCTGACGGAAGGCTCTGTAGTAGCCTCGGTCGGCTCCTCAGTCGTGGTCTCCGTGGGTGCGGTCGTCGCGGAGGAAGAAGTGTCTTCCGTCGATTCTGGCTTGCTTTCGGCGCAGGCGGCGAGGCTGAGCATCAAAATCGCTGCCAGCAGCAGTGCAATGATCTTTTTCATAGTTTTCTCCTTAAATCGTTAAGATGTTAGCGGCAAACGCCGCATGGCGCATATTCTACCCTATAACATCCGCTTTGTCAAGCAAGGCTGTGTGACAGATGTTTCCGAAACAACTGAGTGAAATCATGCACAAGCCGAGACGGAAAGCTCTTGCAAAACAGGCGCAGGAGGTATGTGATTCATATGTTCGCCGACCTATAGACGGTAAAAGCGACGGATAGTTCCATGGTTTTTCAAATATTTTAGAAAATGCATCATTTGTTCCTGCTTTGTGCTTGCAGCAGAAATATGGGCTCCATAGATTCGGATGGCTGCACCGATATTGCGCAGCAGGAGAAACATTTCTCCTTGCGTGCTCTCCGTGAACCCTCAATCACTGAAATTGCGAACCCGATGTACACACGGGTTCGCAATTTCAAAAGGCGACTGATCTTCAATCGACGGCATTGCTTGCGCGCATTGCCTGAATGGTCTTTTCTATCAGTGTATCCAATTCCCAGCCTAACATGGCTGCGCCGCGCTCAATTACTTCCCGCGAGCAGCCGGCGGCAAATTTTTTGTCCTTGTACTTCTTCTTAACGGATTTGACTTCCAGATCACTGACGCTTTTGGAAGGACGCATCAGCGCCGCGGCGCCGATCAAACCGGTCAGCTCGTCGGCAGCGTAGAGTACCTTCTCCATCTCGTGCTCCGGCGCAATATCCACGGTCAGCGCATACCCATGGCTTGCCACGGCGTGAATCAAACGCTCGTCAATGCCCCGCTGACGCAGAAGCTCCTGCTCCTTGATGCAGTGCGCTTCCGGCCATTGCTCAAAGTCAAGGTCGTGCAGAAGCCCGACCGCCTCCCAAAAATCCGCTTCCTCGCCGTAGCCCAGCTCGTCGGCGTACCAGCGAAGCACATCGCCCACAATGCGCCCATGCTTCCGATGAAATTCTCCCTGATTATATTCGCAGAGCAAAGCCCACGCTTCTTCCGGTGTCGGTATCATAGTTTTTTACTCCTTTCCCGTTTTTCAATCATCTCTAAGAAACAACGGTGAATCGACAGATCCTCGCACAGCTCCGGATGGAACGCCGTCACAAGCTGATTTCCCTGCCGCGCCGCTACTATATTCCCGTCTACGGTTGCCAAGATCTCGGCATCGCCGGAGACACTCTCGATATACGGCGCGCGGATAAAGGTCATGGGGATCACGCCGATGTCTTTGCATTCCGCCTCCGCATAGAAGCTGCCCAACTGGCGTCCGTAAGCGTTGCGCTTGACGGCAATGTCCATCGTTGCAAAGCAGGGAACGCCGCGGTCTACGGCTTTTGCAAGCAGGATCAGTCCCGCGCAGGTGCCGAACACCGGCATGCCGTCTGCAATCCGCTCCCGCAGCGGTTCAAACAGTTCAAGATCGTGCAGGAGCTTTCGCATCACCGTGCTCTCGCCGCCGGGGAGGATTAACCCGTCAAAAGGGCGCTCCAAATCGCGCGCTTGGCGGATCTCAAAATGCTCGGCGCCCAGCCGCTCCAGCATGGCGGCGTGTTCCACAAACGCTCCCTGTAGGGCTAAAATGGCGACCGTCATTTTATTTCCCCCGCTCTGCCATCAGCAGGGCGATTTCATTCTCATTGATGCCAACCATGGCCTCACCCAAATCGGTGGACAGCTCCGCGATCAGCTTTGCGTCGGTGTAGTTGGTCACAGCCTGCACGATTGCGGCAGCGCGCTTGGCGGGATCGCCGGACTTAAAGATGCCGGAGCCGACAAACACACCCTCTGCGCCGAGCTGCATCATCAGTGCGGCATCCGCAGGCGTTGCCACGCCGCCGGCGGCAAAGTTGACCACCGGGAGACGCCCATTGTCATGCACATAGCGCAGCAGCTCCGTTGGCACCTGAAGCTGCTTTGCAGCCTCATACAGCTCGTCCTCGCGCAGGTTTTGCACGCGGCGAATCTCGGCGTTCATCGCCCGCATATGGCGCACCGCCTGCACCACATCGCCCGTGCCGGGTTCACCCTTGGTGCGGATCATCGACGCGCCCTCGTTGATACGGCGCAGCGCCTCTCCCAAATCTCTCGCGCCGCAGACAAAGGGAACCTTGAACTGCTTCTTATCAATGTGATACACATCGTCAGCAGGGGAGAGAACCTCGCTCTCGTCGATATAGTCGATCTCAATTGCCTCCAGCACTTGCGCCTCCACAAAGTGACCGATGCGGCACTTTGCCATGACCGGGATGGAAACCGCCTCTTGAATGCCGCGGATCATCTTCGGGTCGCTCATGCGGGAAACACCGCCTGCCGCGCGGATGTCCGCGGGAATGCGCTCCAAAGCCATAACTGCGCAAGCGCCTGCCGCCTCAGCGATCTTCGCTTGCTCCGGTGTGGTAACATCCATAATGACGCCGCCCTTGAGCATCTGCGCCAATTCCTTATTCAGGTCGTATCTTGTCTTTTCCATGATTATCCTCCAATGTTTTTTCGATAATGCAAAGATTTTATCACATTCTGGCATTTTTAAAATAACCAATTTTGTAATTATTAGTAATACCAGTTTTACAAAACAGCAGGAAGACCGCCGAAAATGCGCATGAAGCCGGTCTGCATTGCTCGGATGCATAGAAGTAAAAAAATCCGGCACCAATCATGATACGCATTGTATCAAAATTGGTGCCGGATTGTGGTCGGAGTGTCGGGATTTGAACCCGAGGCCTCTTGGTCCCGAACCAAGCGCGATACCAAACTTCGCCACACCCCGAAAGCAAAACTATTATATGCATTTATTTTCGATTTGTCAAGCCCTAAAGTATAATTTGGTAAAATCTCCATAAAATATTTTCGGGGTGAGGGAAATGCTCTTTCGATGGGTGCGGAAAAAAATCGGTGTACTTTTGCTTTTGGTTGCCTTAACGGTTATGCTGAAGCAGGCGTATCCTGCCGTTGCCGAGCGCGTGGGCGGATGGATTTCGGGAATGGAGGACAGCCGTGTTGCGCAGGCAGTTTCTTCTATGATCTCTTCCCTGTCTGACGGAGAGGGAATCAGGGAGGCTGTGGAGGTATTCCGTGAAGAAATGCAGCCTTGACATTACGCCCGCTTTTGCGGTGTTTCTCTGCGCCTATTACTATTTTGACCCCGCGCACACCTTTGCGCCTTTCCTTGCAGCCGTAACGCTTCATGAAGCGGGGCATCTGCTTATGCTCCGCTTGCTGCATGTGCAGGTACATAAGCTGCGGCTTGCAGTAAGCGGGGCAGTGATTGAAACGGACTTACTGGCTTATCGTAAGGAGATCGTGGTCGCGCTGGCTGGTCCGTCAGTCAATGGGATTGCGCTTCTGCTGTTTTCAAAAAAAGCGCCTTTATTTGCGCTCGTAAATCTTTGCCTTCTCGCCTACAATCTTCTGCCGTTTTATCCGCTGGACGGCGGACGGATTCTGCGCGCATTGCTGCACCTTCTTTTGAGCGACCGTGCGGCACGCGTATTGGAACGAGGCATTGCGGCGGTTTGCCTCCTGTTGCTGATTGCTTTTTCCTGCTATCTGACCTGTATCTGGCATGCGGGTTTATGGCCCGTGCTTGTGTGCGGATGCCTGCTGCTGCGCGTTTCGGGAACAATTTTACCCGAAAAAAATAGATATAAGGAGTTGACAAAAGGGAAGATCCGTGCTAATATAATCAAGCTATGATTCGGAGAGATGTCCGAGCGGTTTAAGGAGCCGGTCTTGAAAA
>JBJDYD010000040.1:0-14378 GCA_051867015.1 Faecousia sp.
GCCTACTACAGAGGCTGATACACAACTTTTAATTGTTACAAACTACTACGGCGTTTTTTGGGGGTCAGCGTTTTTTTAATACGATCTGAATGAAATTCAGGTATTTGCCGCCGCCTGCCTCCATGGATTTGCGGTCGCCGATGGCATATTCATTCTCTTGCTTCAGCCAGTCTGCCCAGACCTCCTCGTTGGATTCCATTTCCTCGACGGCAATGACCTCCGCGCCCTTGCATTGACGAACCATATCCGTCCAATAGGAAACATCGTGCATGTAGGCAAGCTGCTCCGGCGTCCATGACAGCAGCAGCTCGGCGGGCAGCCGGTCATGGCAATCCTGCTTCATGCCGGGGATTGCAATATAGACGTAGCCGCCGGATTTGACAAAGGGCAACAGTTTGGTGTCCAAATAATCCGGGTCGCGCCCGAAATAGTTGTAGGAGTCGGTTGTGACAACGGCATCAAAAAAATCGGCTTCGAAGGGAAGCGCCGTGGCGTCCGCCTTGACGGGAATGATTTGCTCGTCCGTCAAGCCCATCTCGCGGAAAAACCTGCGGTTCTCCTCCGGGTCGCTCCACAGGTCGGCGGCATAGACCCTGTAGCCGTATTCCTTTGCCATGAAGACGGAGGTCAAGCCCTGACCGCTGCCGAGGTCGCAGACGGCGGCGCCCTCTGGAATTCTGCTGTCACGCAGCAGCTCCTCCGTCAGCTTGATCGGGTTCGGCCCCATGATCTTTGCCATGAGTGCGGGAGTGTCGTATTTTTGACTGAGAATGTATTTCATTTTGATTCCTCCTGTGAATTTAGAGAATAGTGAAAAGTGAATAGCGTGTGTTATGGTTGGGGGAGGGACTGCGTGAAGCGTTCCAAATGCCGGTCTGCCTGCGCCAAGACGGGGGCCTTGTCCGCTGCGCCGTCGTAGACACTGTAGAGCAGGAAGATCGGCCCGTACAGCCCCAAGGCGAGCTGGCGCGCCGCTTCGTCGGAGTCCGTCATGGGGCGAAAAACGTCCGTCATATATGCCACCGGTCCCTCGGCAAGGTACATCCGATAAAGCGCCGCCATCTCCGGGTCGCGGTACTGCTCCAGCGTCAGCATTTTGCGAAAATCGGCGGCAAATGCGTCCTGTGTCCAATGCAGGAACATGGCTTTCGTATACACGCGGATCGTCTCGGGCGAGATGCCGCAATACGCCTCCGGCATTTCCTCCGACAAGCCCTCGGGCATCTCGTGCGCCTTTGCTTCTTCAAGATCCATTTGGCGCATTTTCGCAAGGATCGCGTCGAATATTTCGCGCTTGCTCCCATAGTGCTTGTACAGCGCCGCCTTTGTGATCCCCAACCGCGCCGCGATATCCTGCATCGAGGCTGCGACGTAGCCGTTCTGCGCAAAAAGCCGCAGCGCCTCCTCCATGATCCGCTCCTTTGTCCCTCTCTCCATAGCTTGCCTCCTGCCTTTCAAAAAAGTAACCGATCGGTAACTTTATTATAGTTACCGATCGGTTACTTGTCAAGCAAAAAATGCAAGGGGAGCGCTGCGGCCGATTTGTTCAGAGGCTTCTTAGGACTTGGCGGTCTTTTTCAGCGCGACAAGCAGCAGAATCAGACCTACGCCGGTCAGAACGTGCCCGATGCCTGCAATGCCGGAGATTGCGGCGGAGGCGGCGGTGCTTAACGTCAGCCCCAGCACCTGCGTGATGCCGCGCACCAGCAGCATGGCGGCAGTCAGCGGCACTCCGATGTTATAGAGGACAAGGAAAACGCGGAAGACCTTTTGCTTTTGCAAATTGGTACGCGCCCCGAACAGGGCGATGACCATAAACATCAGCATGCCCAGCAGGAACAGATGGGGATGTACCTTGCCCAACACTGTCACGCCGGTGAAATCGTGAAATTTGGTAAACTCCCGATAAAACACGCCGCCGACCATCGCCAAAACGGCATATACGAGGGAAATGTTCAGATATTTTTTCATGTTGCTTTCCTCCTTTTTCTTTCCTGCGTTGGTTATAGCACAAGCTGCTTCCGCAAATCAATTCTCTCGCGGTGAAAATGCGCCTTTTTCTGCGTTGTTTTTCATACGCGGCTTATGCCCGCGACAGCGGGATAAGTAACATACCGGAGCGAGAAACTGTCCGTTTCCTGAAAATTTTCCTGATGTCGGTATATTTTTCCTTGACATACGGATGTCCTGCGCTATAATAATTATTATAAGGTAAAATGTGTAAATATCCGATTTTTCGCGCGTTTTCCAACAGCGGACGCAGCACGCGCCAAGGGGGCTGCCGAAGTGCGTCGGCGGCAGCGGACAAAAACGATACATAAAACGACCGGGAAAATCGATTTACACAACGGAGCTTATGAACGGAAGCGCCTCGCGGAGAGAGGGCTGTCTGTTCGCAGCGATATGAGGAAATGAAGGAGGGAAAACGACCAAACGGATTCTGCGGCGACCCAATTGTATAAAAAGCAGTGGGAAGACATTGCTCCCACAAAGGAGGAAAATAAATGAAAAAAACAGCAAGGCGTTTGCAGGCGCTGGTGCTTTCGCTTGTCTTGGCAATCTCCCTGCTCCTGCCCGGCACGGTCACGGCTTCCGCATTGAGCTACAGCGGTTCGGCATCCTATCGCTCCGGTCCGTATTACACGGCGCTCACCAAGGTCAATCTCACAGGCAATCAGAGAACCGATATTGTGAATGTTGCGAAGTCGCAGGTCGGCTATCAGGAGGGCTCTTCTTCGGCGTACCTCTCCGGCACGGTGAAGGGCAGCAACAACTATACCGAGTACGGCAGATGGTATGGCATGCAGGATATGTGGTGCGCCATGTTTGTCTCTTGGTGCGCCAATGTGGCGAACATCAGCACCAATATCGTTCCCAAGCACTCCTACACGCCCTCCGGCTTGAACTGGTTCATCTCCAGAGGACAGGCGTATTCCCGCGCAAAGGTTGCAGCCGGTGTCTATACACCGCAGCCGGGTGACATTATCTACTTTAAGTCCTCGAGAAACACGGCGATTACCAACCATATCGGCATCGTCACCGGCTACTCCAACGGCACGGTCTACACCATTGAGGGCAACACCAGCTCCGCTACGGTTTCGACCAACGGCGGCGCCGTGGCAGCAAAGTCTTACAGCATCAACAATACATACATCGTCTATATCTGCAAGCCGAATTACACCGGCAGCAGCTCCGGCAGCAGCTCCGGCAGCAGTACTGCCACGGAAACTTCCGTCAACATTCCCGACAATCTGAAGGACTGGGTCTTTGACGCGTTCTACTACGCGAATCAGTATCCCGATTTGAAGGCGGCGTTCGGCACGGATGAGCAGAAGCTGTATGACCACTTTGTCAAATACGGCATCAAGGAAGGCAGACAGGCCAGCTTCTTCTTCAATGTCAGCTATTACCGCAACAGCAATTCCGACCTAAAGGCGGCATTCGGCAACGATAATGTCGCAGCCTTCAATCATTTTGTGCAGTGCGGTCAGTATGAAAACCGCCAGTATTCCGCGCAGCTCTCGGCTGTGAAGGATCTGATTTTCGACGCGAACTTTTATGCCATGACGCAGCCGGATGTGAAGGCGGCTTACGGAATGGACGTAGGTAAGCTCTTTGCCCACTTCATGATCTACGGCGCGAAGGAAGGCAGGGCTTCCAGCCCGGTGTTCTATCTCAGCACCTATCTGAAAGGCAACACCGATCTGAAGAATACCTTTGGAAATAACTATTGGGAAGCGCTCAAGCACTTCGTGCAGTATGGCACGGTCGAGAAGCGCAACCTCTCTCCGATTCTGGACGCAAAATACTACGCGAGCAAATACTCCGATCTGTCCTCTTTTTCCTCCGTGCAGGCGATGCGTCATTTCCTCGATTACGGCATGCGTGAGGGACGCCGCGGCAGTGCGCTCTTTGATCCGGACTACTATTACAACGCACATCCCGACCTTGCAGCCAACGGCCTTACCAAAACGGACTGCTATATGCACTATCTGTACAACGGGATCAACGAGGGCCGCTCGACCAACGGTGACGACGCCGTTTCCAATGTGCCCGCCAATCTCGGCGATGATTTCTGCGCGAAGATTTCTCCCGTCGGCACGGGAAAGAATCTCTCCCTCTCCGATCACGCTGTAATTACATATTCACCCAGCTCCGCCGCAGCGCAGGTTTGGCGATTTATACGTCAAAATGACGGCAGCTACAAGATTGTGAATGAAAAAGAAGGACTCTGCTTGGATGTGAACGGCGCCGCAAGCAGCTCCGGCGCAGCCGTGCAGGTTTACGCGGACAACGGCAGCAGCGCGCAGCGTTGGTTCCTTTATTTGCAGAACGACGCCTATGTGCTGAAGCCCGCCTGTGCGCCCGAATGCGCGCTGGATGTCCCCGGCGGCAATGCTGCCGATTGCACCAAGCTTCAGACCTATACGACCAATGGGACAAGCGCACAGTCGTTTATGATCTCTCCGGTGGAGTACCTGAACGCCGTGGCACCCGTCGATTTGGGCAGCGACTTCACCACGAAGATCACTTGGCCGATTGCCGGCAAGAATCTCTCGCTGAGCGGCAGCAATGTGATTCTCTATCCGGACAGCAGCGCGGCGGCGCAGCAGTGGAGATTTATCCGCCAGAGCGACGGCAGCTACAAGGTCGTGAACCAAAAGGAAGGCAAGTGCCTTGATGTTGCCGGCGCAAGCAGCAATTCCGGCACCAATATTCAGGTCTACACGGACAATGGCAGCAATGCGCAGCGCTGGTTTATCTACCTCAAGGAGGGCAAGTATTTCCTGCGTCCCGCCTGTGCCGTCAATTGCGTTTTGGATGTCACCGGCGCACAGACCGATGACCTCACCAATATTCAGCTCTATTCCTATTTAGCGTCCAGCGCGCAGCTCTTCACCCTGACCCCTGTGGAGTCCAACCCCACCACCGGCGTTCCCACCGCGAGCCAAATGGCAGTCATGCGCAATATCATCTACGCAGTGGAAACCGGCGGTCAGGTCTACGGACGGGTGGACTACACCAGCTTTGTTGAGGCATATACCAACAGCTCCGCCGAGCATGCCATTACCATCGGCGGCGGTCAGTGGTACGGTGTTGAGGCGAAGAAGCTGCTGAACCGTATCCGCACGACATATCCTGCCACCTTTGCCGCGTTGGATACCGCAGGCATCGCCTCCGATCTGGACAATTGCGATTGGAGCACCTACCGCATTTCCAAGACCTCTGCGAAGGCAAAGTGCATTCAGGCAATCATCAGCTCTCCCGAGGGAATTCAGTGCCAGAATGCGCTGCTGGATGAACAGATGTCAAAGTATATGGAGGAAGCAAGAAGCCTCGGCGTCACGGACATTGATGCGCAGATGATGTGTGCCAACATTCGCCATCAGGGCGGCTTATCCGCGTTGAAGCGCGTCCTCGGCAAGACGGCGGCACCCTATACCCTCGATAACATCTACGCCGCGCTGCAAACCGACACCGGCAACCAAGTCGGAGCCTATCGTTCAAGACAACTGATGGTTTATAATGCGCTGAAGCAGTATGTCTAAGACAAGCCCCGAAGCGCTTCACTCCACCGGCAGGAGCGACGTGGGAATTCACGTGCTTTTCGAAGCATTGCTTGTATTAACACCCGCTTTATAAATAACTCTTAAAAAAGCAGCCAGTGTCAAATGACATCGGCTGCTTTTTTATGAAGCGGATTCCAATACAGCAAGAAAGCCCATCTGTAACAATCCCGCGCCCTGGTCCAAAACAGCCGCACCTCACCGTAGGGGACGGCGTCCTCGACGTCCTGTGGGCAGGAACTACCGACCGAGTACAAATTTGTTCCTGCGTACCATCTGCCGCTTCGCGGTTGGCGGGGACATGTCCCATTCCTACAGGGGCTGTTACAAATCAAATGGTCCCCCCCTCTTTTTTGGGGCGGTTTGTTTTTCAGAGGTCAGTTTTTGCCGGTCTTTTTCAGGACGACAAGCAGCAGGATCAGACCTACGCCGGTCAGAACGTGCCCGATACCTGCAATGCCGGAGATCGCGGCGGAGGCGGCGGTGCTTAACGTCAGCCCCAGCACCTGCGTGATGCCGCGCACCAGCAGCATGGCGGCAGTCAGCGGCACTCCGATGTTATAGAGGACAAGGAAAACGCGGAAGACCTTTTGCTTTTGCAAATTGGTACGCGCCCCGAACAGGGCGATGACCATAAACATCAGCATGCCCAGCAGGAACAGATGGGGATGTACCTTGCCCAACACTGTCACGCCGGTGAAATCGTGAAATTTGGTAAACTCCCGATAAAACACGCCGCCGACCATCGCCAAAACGGCATATACGAGGGAAATGTTCAGATATTTTTTCATGTTGCTTTCCTCCCTTTCTTTGATGTATTGATTATAACACAACCTGCCTCCGCGAATCAATTCCCATGCGGAAGGAAACGCCTTTTTTTGCTTTTTTTCGAGAACCATGCGAAAAAACAGGACAGGGAACTGCCTCCCTGTCCTGCATTGGTGCGGGCATGGGGATTTGAACCCCAACGCATTGCTGCACAAGAACCTAAATCTTGCATGTCTGCCGGTTCCATCATGCCCGCAAATATTGAGTTGAAAGTGTAAAGTTGAAAACTGAAAGTTATTGATTCGCGGACTTGATAATGCTTGTCAACGCTCGTTCCTTTTAAGGCAATTGCGCCTAACTTTCCACTTTCCATTTTCAACTTTCAACTCTTCTCAGGAGCAATGCCGTGCTTATTTTAGCATTTTACCGGCGCTGTGTCAAGGTGCGGGGGGCGGGGCGTTTACAAATAATTAAAAAATGCTTGACATCTCGCGGTATGGACAGTAAAATAAACGGTGGATTAGTATGGCTCGCGCCGCGCGTGGGGTAGCGCGGTCGGGCGTTGCTTTCTATTGGAATTGCGTAATTGCGCCGAATGGTTCCGTCTCCGCTTGCTTTTGCCAAACGTTGCGTCCGGTGCTTTTCCTGCAGCGAACGCGTTTTTTCGGCATGGCAAACGGTTTTTTCAGGTCATTTCCGCTTTTTTCGCATTCTGCACCTGCTTCATATGGTCGGAGCAGGTAAACCCGAATTTTAGAAACAGGAGGTGTATTCTTAGGAGATATGGAATGGTACTTTTGGCTCATCATTGTAGCCGTTTCCGCACTGTTATTCTTCTTCATCGGCGTGCTCTTCCGAAAAAAGGTTGCCGAGCGAGAGATCAAGAGCGCCGAGGACGAGGCAACGCGTATCATCAACGAAGCCATTAAGGGCGGCGAGAGCAAGAAACGCGAAATGCTCCTCGAGGCCAAGGAAGAAATCCATAGATCCCGTACCGAATACGAAAGGGAAGTCAAAGAACGACGCAGCGACCTGCAAAAGCAGGAGCGCCGCCTGCAGCAGAAGGAGGAGTCCCTCGACAAGAAGATGGACGCCTTCGAGCGCAAGGAGGAGGAGCTGCACAAGCGTCATGCCGCCGTCGCGGCGACGCAGGAGGAGGTAAACCTCATCAAGAAGAGCCAGCTGGAAATGCTGGAAAAGATCTCCGCACTGACGCAGGAGGAGGCCAAGGCACAGCTCCTGCAAAGCCTTGAGAACGAATGCCGCCATGAGGCAGCGATGAAGCTCAAGGAGATCGAGACGGAGACGAAGGAGAACGCCGATCAGATGGCGCGGGAGATCATCTCCATCGCCATTCAGCGCTGCGCCGCGGATCATGCCGCGGAAGCCACCGTGTCCGTCGTCGCGCTGCCGAATGACGAGATGAAGGGCCGCATCATCGGCCGTGAGGGCAGAAATATCCGCACCCTCGAATCCATCACCGGCGTCGATCTCATCATCGACGACACGCCGGAGGCGATCACCGTTTCGTCCTTTGATCCGGTGCGCCGTGAAATTGCCCGTCTTGCGCTGGAGAAGCTCATCGCGGACGGCAGAATTCACCCGACCCGCATTGAGGATCTGGTCGAAAAGTCCCGCAAGGAGGTCGAACGGGTCATTAAGCAGGAGGGCGAACGCGCCACCTTTGAGACCGGCATCAACAATCTGCATCCCGAGCTGATTAAGCTCCTGGGCAAGCAGAAATACCGCACCTCTTACGGACAGAACGTGCTCAACCACTCCATCGAGGTCGCCCACATTGCGGGGCTGCTGGCAAGCGAGCTGGGCGTCGATGTCGCTTTGGCAAAGCGCGCCGGTCTGCTGCATGACCTCGGCAAGTCCGTCGACCACGAGATGGAGGGCAGCCATGTGCAGCTCGGCGTTGAATTGGCGCGGAAGTACAACGAGTCGCCCGATGTCATTCACGCGATTGAAGCGCATCACAACGACGTTGAGCCGCGCACGATCATCGCCTGTCTGGTGCAGGCGGCGGACGCGATCTCCGCGGCGCGCCCCGGCGCAAGACGCGAGAACGTCGAAAATTATATCCGCCGTTTGGAAAAGTTAGAGGAGTTGACCGGCTCTTACCCCGGAGTCGAGAAGTCCTACGCGATTCAGGCAGGCCGCGAGGTTCGCATTATGGTCAAGCCGGAGGAGGTCTCCGAGGACAATATGGTGCTGCTTGCCCGCGAGCTGGCGCACAAGATCGAGTCCGAGCTGGAATACCCCGGTCAGATCAAGGTCAATGTCATCCGCGAGACCAAGGCGACGGAATACGCAAAGTAAGAATCAAATACCTCCCCTTCGATCAAACGGTCGGAGGGGAGGCTTTTTTAGTGAAAAGTGAAAAGTGAAAAGTGAATAGGGAATAGGGAATAGGGCGTGAAGCGGCAGCCTGCGGCATTCCTAACGCGGCGGAGGACGTTTCGGCGAAAGCTTCCGTCACTCCAAAAGGAAGATACCGTTGCATACACGCCCACAGGACAGCTATCGTTGCCATGATCTTTTCATTGTGAGGCATCTCCTATGGCGGTATTCAGGGTGGCAGAGCCTGCGCTGAGGTAGGTTTCCGGCTCATAGCCCATGATCTTCAGTTGAATGGGCGCTCCCGCCGGGAGATTTTCGGTAAGCGCCACATCCTTTACATATTCGCCGGGTTTCACCAAGCCGGTTTCGCCTAAGAGCTTGCCGTTTTCGTCCAGCACCCGCAGCTTGAGCCACACTTCGTTTTCGGCGGGGTTGGTCAGGTAGACGGCGGCATTGCTGCCCTCCATCACCACATTGCCGCAGACCGAAAAACGGTAGCCCATGCCCTCCTGATAAGGGGAGATGTAGCCAAGGCTTTCCGGCACCTCCGGCACGCCTGCCACGGCGGCGGGGTCAAAGGGCGGCGGCGCAAATTCCCCTGTTTCCTGCTTTCCGCCAAAAAAGAGTGCTGTGACCATGACGATCAGAACCACTGCCAACACCCCGCAGAGAAGGGGAACAGCTTTGTCTTTTTTCGGTTTCTGTTTCATTCTGCGTCTCCTCGTGGCGTTGTCCCGTCTCATGTGGCGCCACCGGGCGCAACCGATGGCGTCAGATCAAACAGGACAGCCAATAGAAGGAGCTGTGATGACAGCCCCTTCCGGCTGCTGCTTGTTTCAGGGGTTTGCTTCGGAGCGACTGTCCGACTGCGGCTGCCGCCGCCGGATCAGCCGATGGAAGAAGCCTCCGCCTTGGCAATGGTCACGGTGATGGTACCGAGCTGCTGATCCGCGTCGATTGCAGCACCGCTGATGCCGAAGCTTGCAGTTGCGGTGGGGGCGTTTGCAACCTCCGTACCCTCGGCGGTGGCAAGCTCCAGAACCTTGTCGTTTTCGGTACCGCTGGCTTCGGTGAAGGTGCCGACTACGCCGCTAACATCGGCGGTGAAGTCAAGCGTAGCGTTCACAGCCACATTGGAGTGGTTGGTGACGGTGATGGAGGGGGTGTTGGTAGACCAGCCGCCTGCCGCCGCGCCGTCATAGGTGTGGGTGGCGGGGTTCCATGTACCCTGCGAAGCGGCAGAATAGGTAAAGTCCATAGCCTCCCACACAATATCCACGGAGATTTTCTCCCCACCCGCTGCGCCGGGGACATAGGTGCCGGTTACGGTGATGTCGGTGCCGGAAGCTCCGTTATTCTCCTCCGCAAAGGCCGTGACGGACAGAGACAGCACCATTACCAGTGCAAGAATAACAGATAAGATTCTTTTCATGGGTCCATACTCCTTTTAAGAGATGGTCACGGAGACGGAACCGACCTTGGTCAGATTGGTCACGGTGTTTTCCAGCGTGCCGCTGAGGGTCAGGGTGGTGGTGCCGGTCAGTTCTGCCGCGTTAACCGCCTTATCCT
The DNA here is from genome assembly GCA_051867015.1 of Faecousia sp. Lineage (GTDB taxonomy): Bacteria > Bacillota > Clostridia > Oscillospirales > Oscillospiraceae > JAZOXB01. The sequence goes on from JBJDYD010000040.1 coordinate 10,251, forward strand.
CAGCAGTGGGAAGCGTAACGGTGGCAGCAGAGAAGGTGCCGGTCACGGTGTTGTAGGCATCCAGCGCCTCAAAAGCAAAGGAAGCGGTGATGCCTGTGTTGGAATGGTTGGTCACGGTGATGGTGTTGCCGGAGCCGGACCACGCGGGGGTGGTGCTTGCGGTGTAGGTGTGGGTCGCGGGGTTCCATGTCTTGGTGCCGCTGACGGTGTAGGTGAACTCCATCGCGCCCCATGCCACATCCACGCTGTACTTTGTGGGTGCGGAAACGCCGTCCTCGTACTTGGCGTTCACATCAATGTCCTGAGAACCGGGTGTGGTATCAATGGTAGCCGCAAAGACGGCAGCGCTCGTGGTCAGAACCAGCAAAAGCGCAAGAAGAACGGAAATGATTTTTTTCATTTTGATGCTGCTCCTTTCGGATATCAATACCCCGCCTTTGGCGGAATATCAGGGCTGTACCGTTACGGTAATCTCTGCCAGGGTATCGACCATGGCTTTCTCGCCGGTGACGGGGTCATAGCTCAGGATGCGGAACACGGCGTCATAAATGCCCTCTTTCAGCTTCTCTGCCGCGCCGTCCGACAGCTCCAGCTCGCTGACCTGATTGCCGGGCAGGATGGTGCCGGACTGCGCCACTGCCGTATCCTGAATTTCAATGCGAAGGACAATATTTTGGGTAGACTTGCCGGGGTTGGCGTAGCTCAAATAGGCTTTGCCCTCCGAGAGGTCGATGGTGACCCGGTTTTCATACTCGATGCTGATGGCGCCGCCGCCCGCCGGGGCATCCAGCTTGGTGTCATCGTCCCCGGGAATCGGCCGGGCGTTCGGTTCGAGAACCTGTGGAGCATAATCCGGGATTAGAACCTCGCCGCGATCCCGGAAAAACAGCGCCCAGATTGTCACCCCCAGGCAGATCACAATGCCGATGATCAGCACAAGGATGAGCCGGTTTTTCTTTTTCTCTTGCTTATCAAACTTACCGCGCATTGCTGCTCTCCTTCCTTATGGATTTTGGGGCTTTGCAATCGTTACGGTCACGGTGCCGATGGGGGTATTGCTTAGGCTCCGACCGGGCTTTCCGGAAAGGGACAGCGCTGTGCTGCGGCTTTCGCATGGGGACAGGCGCAGGGTATCGTAGGTAAATGCGCCGGTGACGCCGGTGATGCCTTCTGCCGGAAGGTAGGCAAAGGCGGCGTTTACCTCTGCGGTACCGTTGTTTTGCAGGGTAATCTCGCCGCCGGTGGTTGTCCAGCTCCCCGCCTCGTAGCTGTGGGTCGCCGTGTTCCAGCCGCCGTCCTTATAGGTGAACTCCATGGCGCTCCATGTGATGTCCACGCTGATCGGATCGGCGGAAGGCTCCAAAACCTTTGCAGTCACATTGGTTCCGGGATCGTCTGCGGCACAAACCACCGAAAGAGCGGGAAAGCTACCTGCTGCCGCCACGGTCAAAGCCAGAAGCATAGACAGCAACTTTTTCATAATGTCATTCTCCTTGCAAAATGCGTTTGCGCCCTTATGCGCCGCAGCCTGCTTTGATGTAATCAGCCGCCGGTAACGATTAAAGCGGAGTGGAATGCTATCGTACCGCTGTAATCGCCCGCAATCTCAGAAAGCGTTTTGCCGTACAGGGCATTCTGGTTCAAGGCAAGTGTAACATCCTGTTTGGCTCCCGTTGAACCGGCACGGAAGGTGCAGAGATGATAGCCGTATGATGCGAGAGTAGCTGTTGTGTTTATGGGAGCATAATTTCCGACCGTTTCTTCATCTACCGCAGTATCATAAACATCATAGGCAATTGTGAAGGGATCTGCGGCATCCTTTTGCGAAAGGTAGAACTGATTATCCTCCGCGGAGCTGTCCTTCATATAAACCGTTACAGCCTGATCGCTTAAGATATTGAGTTCGGTTGCTTCAACTTGAAAGCTGTAGAATACATAGTTGTCATTCTCAATGCTGTCGGGCTGCGTGAGGGTTCCGAATTCGGCTGTAGCGGGAATCGTGATAACATAGCTGATAGTGCCGGGATCTACGATGTTCGCCGTTACTTCTGTGGAGTTGTCGGGAGTGACATCCGAGAGGTCTTCTGCGGATACTGACATAACAGCGGAAGCCACAAGTACAACCGCAATCAGTATCGCAATGAGTTTTTTGATTTTCATAAGATCATCCTTTCAAAGTTTTTATAAGAAAGCCGTTGATACGACTTTACTTAACGATGAGTTTGAATTCCGATTCGGCGGAATTGAGGCGTGTGTGTGACTCGTCAAGCGTTACACATTCATATAATACGATTGCCGTGTACTCGCCCGCGTCAAGGCTTTCTGCCAGAGGAACCTCGGTAAGACCGAAACCCGGCTCCAGCAGCTCGGAGCGGTAGAGCACCGTGCCGTCCGCAAGCTTCAGAGTTGCGTAGAAGCCGCAGGTATTCGCAGGGGGATTCCCGATGCTTAAGTGAAGGCTGCTGTCTCCCGCTTTCATTTCGGCAGTGCTGTAGCCCGGGATTTGGATTCCTTTCTGTTCCGGAGCGGGCGGATCCTCCAGCCCCGTGTCCCATCCGTCTGTGACCTTGCCGACAACGCCCTGCGGTTCGTAATCCGGCGATAAAGCATCATTGGACTGACGGAAAAACAGCGCCCAAGCCGTCACCGCAAGGCAGATTACAATGCCGATGCTCAGAATCATAATCAGCCTTTTTGGATTCTCCCGCTCTTTTTTTGTGTTACGCATACTCGGGTGCTCCCTCCTTAGTAATCGATTGCCGGCGTTTCCGGATTTGCGTCAAAAAGTCTCTGCAATAATTCAGCTTACATTATAGTAAATTTCACCACATTTTTCAAGTATTTTTGACGAAATTATTTACTTTGTGATGAAAAAGCATATTCGGGTGATGAAACGACAAAACTGCCGTGTTCGCGGCAGCATGGCTGTCTTATGGGCGAAAAAGCCCGGTAACAACCGGCTGTAACAGCGAACACGGCAGCTTTCGGATGTGGATTCATCCAGTTTTTGCGCCGTTCGTCTTATGGATTTCCATTTGCCAGCTTCTCAAAATAGATCGCCAGCGCTTTTTCCGTATCGGTGGTCTTTCGGAAAGACTTGATCTGCGAAATATCAAACAGAATACAGCCGCAATGCCCCTTGAAGGTGGGAAAACAAATCACTTCCAAATAGGTGTCGATCTCCGGGCTGTAGTCGATGATCTGCAGGGTTTCTCCAAACAGCGTGGCACGCTCGTAGCTTCGCAGCCACTTGGCATCCATATTGGGGAACAGACTTCCGAAGGAGTTCCCGATCAGTTTTTCCAGCGGCAGCTTTTCCAATTGTGCCAGGGCGGGATTGCCGTATCGAAATACCCAGTCTATGGCGTGGCACTCGCTGTCGAACACCATCTCAATGTCCGCAAACGCAAAGGAAATGGTATCAAACAGGCGGTAATGCGCGTGGTACTGCTCCGCTGTGGTGGGAAGCCTATCCGCATTGAAGCTGCGGATCATATCCTGCTGTTTTGCCCGGAGCTTTGCGAGAATCTCTTTTTTATTCCGCACCACATAATCCAGCGCTTCACCGTTGCACAGGTTGATCTTATCCGTGACGCTGTGGATGGCCAGCGCCGATACCAGACAGCCCCGTTTCACCTTGATGAAATTGTCGCCGAGGATTTCCTCCAGCTCTGTGAGTGTGATCCTGGTTTGATAGACCAGTTCCCAGGAGATGTGTATAAAAGCATAATTTCCCTTCATCTGTACATAAAGGATCTGGCCGGTGTTCAGTACAACTTCCTGTTTGTTGGAAATAATCGTGATGGTTCCCGCTTCCTGCATATCAGGCACCTCCAAATCTTTCTTTTTGCATAAGATGCAATAAACCAAAATATATTCTAACAAATCGATGGGCAAAATTCAATCAGATTTGTCGGCTCTGCCTTACGCTGCAGAATGAGAAGTGGAATGCACCCTTGCCGTAGGGCTTGGCGACTCGGCGCGCCGGTGCAGGAACTGCCAAATTCGCACAAGCTCGTTTGTCTGTACCGTCTGCCGCTTCGCGGACGGCACGCCCGGTGGTCGTGCCCTACGAAGTGGAATGCACCCTTGCCGTAGGGCTTGGCGACTCGGCGCGCCGGTGCAGGA
>JBJDYD010000041.1:0-3075 GCA_051867015.1 Faecousia sp.
GGCTGCCTACAGTTTTAAGCGTTACAGGCTAGTAGGGGCGGCTATCAGCCGCCCGTTTTGATCCCTGCGAAGCACACCACAGCCATTCACCCTTAGCCCTTAGCTCTTAGCCCAAAAAGCCCTTAGCCGTAAGCAGACTGCCCGCACACAGGCGGCGGATACTATCCGCCCCTGCGAGATCTATGGAAGAGCTGCACCATTCACTACCGCACATGATACGTCAGCCCCTTTGGGTAGAAGAAGCGGATTGCGTTCGGCACGACCTCGAAGGTTGCTTCCTTGCGCATAAGCAGCTCGCCGTCTAAATTGACCTCGCTTTTATCGTCGCAGCGGATCACGACGCGCTTGCACTGAAAATGTCGGATCATCTCGGGCAGCTGCGCGTACTGCCCCTTTTTGTACTTGCCGATCACGTTTGCCACCGTCGCACGGGAGACATCCTTCACCAAAAGCACTTCCAGCAGTCCGTCGTCCGGCTCCGCCTCCGGCACGGGGTTGAAGCCGCCGCCGTACCAGCGCCCGTTGGCAATGCAGATCAGCGTCTGCCGCCCGTCATAGGTCTCGTCGTCTATCTCAACGACATAGTGCCGATGTACCCCCTTGACAAGATTCACCCCCGTCGAGAGGACATACGCGCCGGAGCCGCTGACGAGGGGAAGGCGCTTATACTTGCCGATAGAGGTGCCGATGCGCGCGTCCAGCCCCATGGAGCAGATATTGATCGCGTATTGCTCCCGCCCGCAGCGGATGAGATCGAAGCTCGCCACATCGGCGTCCAGCAGTCTGCCGAGATCCCGAAATGCTGCGGGGTCGGAGAAAATACGGATAAAGTCATTGCCGGAGCCGCCGGGAAAATGCGTGACTGCCGCGTTGCGGTAGCCCACCGCGCCGTTGACCACCTCGTTCAGCGTGCCGTCGCCGCCGCAGGCGTAAATGCGCACGGGGTCGCCCGTTACCGCCGCCGCCTGCGCAACGCGCGTGCAGTCGCCCGGGGCGCGGGAGACCAAGATCTCATAGGCAAGGCACCGTTTATCGCACGCCTCGCGAATCTTTTGCGTGAACTCACCCGTGTGGTCATATTTTCCCGCCGCGGGATTGATGATAAACAGATGCTTCATCGCGCGTCCCCCTCTTTAAAAATACATATATACATTACATTGCAATCTGCCGTTATAGAGCTTGCGCTTTTTGGTCGCCTGTTTGCCGAAATAATGCTCGAACTCCGCCTCGGAGGAGATGATATATTTTTTCCAGCCGTCCGCGAATTTCAGGTGCCGCCCGAAGGCGCGCACAAGCTGCTGCGCCGAGCGCTGCTCCAGCATTCTTTCACCGTAGGGCGGGTTGCAGACCAAAACGCCGCTGTCACAGGGCAGGCTCATCTTCGTCGCGTCCGCCTCGCGGAAGTCGATATATTTCGCGACGCCCGCCTTTTTCGCGTTGGCTATGGCGATGGAGAGGGTGGCGGGGTCGATATCCGTGCCCAAGATGCGGTACTCCCCGCGAAATTCCAAATCCTTCGCCTCCTGCCGTGCCTGCGTCCAAACCTCTGCGGGGACGCACCCCCATTTTTGGGCGGCAAAGTCCCGGTTTAAGCCCGGGGCACGGTTTAACGCGGTGAGGGCGGCTTCGATGACAATGGTGCCGGAGCCGCAGAAGGGATCCCAGAAGAAGTCCCTGCCCCGATAGCGGGAGAGGTTGACCAGCGCCGCCGCCATTGTCTCGTGCAGCGGCGCCTCGTTGCCCACCGCGCGGTAGCCCCGTTTATGCAGGCTGACGCCGGAGGTATCCAAAAAGACCTCGCAGACATCCTTCATGATGGAGAAGCGGAGCTGATAGGTCTCGCCCGTCTCCGGCAGCCATGTCATGCCGTATTTCGCGCCGAGACGATCCACGGCTGCTTTTTTGGCAATCGCCTGACAGTCCGGGACGCTGTGCAGCTGAGAGTCTAAGCTGTAGCCTTTAACAGGGAACGCACCCTCCCTTGGGATAAAGCGCTCCAGCGGAATTGCCTTCACACCCTGATACAGCTCCTCAAAGCTTCTTGCGGGGAAGCGCGCCAGCAGGAGCATTACGCGCTCGCCCATGCGCAGGCGAATGTTTGCCCGCGCCATATCCGCAAAATCGCCGTCAAAAAACACGCGGCGATCCTCCACGCGGACATTCTCTAACTTCATTCGCCGCAGCTCGTCGCCGACCAAGCCCTCCAAACCGAACAGGCAGGGTACCGCCATTGTGAATTTTTCCATAGTTCCCCCAGATATTGTATGCACAATGTAGCTCCGGAACATATCCCCGCCGACCGCAAAGCGGCAGACAGTATAAACGAACAAATTTGTACGCAGTCCGTGGTTCCTGCACGAGATTGCCACGTCGCTGCGCTCCTCGCAATGACATAACGAGGAAAGATTGCGCGTAATCGGTGGTTCTTGCACCGGCGGGGACATGTCCCAGACCTACATAGGCTGTTTCGTTTTTGCTTTTATTTATTATACCGAATCGAGCGCGCTATTGCAATGGCAAATGCAGGGTTTTGACAAAAAATGACACCGCGCCCACTGCCTTTGTGCCTCTTGACTTTTCTCTTTTGATGTGCCATACTAAGAGAAAAGAAAGGAGGCGAAGCGACGGTGAAAAAAGTTGTCCTTGCCGTCGTTGCGTTGCTTGTCGTCGGCGGACTCGGCGCTATGATTTTTTTCGTCGGGCGCTCTTACGATAACAACACCTACAACCGCCGCCTGCTGATCCATCCCGCCTCCATCACCGCCGAAGCGCCCGCCATCGCGGAGTACGACGGAATGCGCGTCGCGCTTTCTCCCCGTAACGTGACGCGTATTATGGACGATGTCGGCAGAAAGAGCCGCGACGATGTTTACCTCCGTCCGGACTATGTGGCAGATACCGCCGTGAAGATCACCTTCCCCGACGGCGCGGAGTATATCGTCGGGCTGGACCCTGAGGACGAACAGCGCTGCTATATTTTATATTCCTACGACGGCAGCTCGCTGTATTACTCCACCTACAAGCTGGCGACCTTTGATTGGGTGCGCAAGGCCGTCGCTCCCGAAGGGCTGTACG
>JBJDYD010000042.1:0-3066 GCA_051867015.1 Faecousia sp.
TAAAAGTTGTGTATCTGCCTCTGTAGTAGGCAGTTAATCTAAAATACGAGCCTTTGAGATCGGCAGCAGTACGCCGTAGGGCGCGACGACCTCGGCGCGCCGGTGCAGGAACTACCAAATGTGTACAAACTCGTTCATTTATACTGTCTGCCGCTTCGCGGACGGCACGCCGAGTCGTCGTGCCCTACGGGCTGCATGCAGTTTTAAGCGTTACAAACTACTACAATGGCTGGTTCGTTATATGAGAAGTGTTTCCGCAATGAGAGCAATAGGTGACCTTGGTCAGCAGGTGGCGCCGCCTTTTACGGTTTTGTGGAGAATGGCTTCTTTATCGACGGAGCCGGAGAGAAGCTTCTCATTCACATAGTCGAAGCCGAGGCGGGCGACGGTGTCGGCGAAGCGTTCGCCGGAGATGCCCTCGTCGCGGAACAGGAGAATCGCTTTTTCAACGACCTCCATGACTTCGTCTTCGCTGGTAAAGATCTTCGTCAGCGGCGTGCCGTGGGCGACCTTCTTGCCCCAGCGACCGCCGATGTAGATCTTGAAGCCGTCCTTGTACTCTTCCAAAGCGCCGAAGGGGCACTTACCCTTGCAGCGTCCGCAGTTGTTGCAGACGGTCGGATCAATGCGGAGCTTGCCGTCCACGACCTTGGCGACCTTGACGGGGCAGCTCTCCTCGATCTGGCACTTCTTGCAGCCCCGGCACTTGGTAAAGTCAATCATCGGTACGCGCTGACCGATGATGCCCAAATCGTTTAGATCGGGCTTGACGCAGTTGTTGGGGCAGCCGCCGACGGCGATCTTAAACTTATGGGGCAGCGTCACGCCGTGATAACCTACATAGAAGCGCTCGTGCAGCCTCTCGGAAAGACCGTAGGTGTCCGCCAGACCGTACTGACAGGTAGTACCCTTACAGGAGACAACGGGACGCACCAGAGAGCCGGTGCCGCCGGTGGACAGACCGCGCTCGTTCAGGAAGTCAATCAGCGGTTGGATATTCTCATGCTTGACGCCCTGAATTTCCAGCGTCAGGCGGGTTGTCATGGTGACTGCGCCGGAGCCGAAGCGCTCGGAGGCCTCGGCGATGGTGCGATGCTCTGACGCGGTGATCTTGCCGTTGCGGGTGATTACGCGGACATTGAACACATCGGGATAGCGCTTATCCTGCAAGCAGCCCAGCGCCTTGACGCGCTTGATCTCCTCGGGAGGCAGCGTGCCGCCTTGGAACTGCACCTTGACTTCATTGACGAATGCGCCGCCCTCCAACACGCGGGTGTTGGTATAGCCGAGAGCTTTCAGACGGTTTTGCAGGAAATAGCCGCGCTTGCCTTTGGCGCAGACCAGCAGAAGCTTCTCCTCTTTGCCGATGCCGTCGAGCGGCGCATTGACCTTGCTCAGCTCCACCCACTTTGCGCCGGGAATGGAGGGGGCGGGGTGGGCGTCAAGGACGCGGTAGCTCTTTGCTTTGCCGGCAGCGTACTCGGCAGGGGTAAAGGTCTCGAATGCGCCGGACATTTTGTTTTCCAAAATATAGCAGGCTTGTACAAAGGGATGAATGGCAGTGGAGAAGGGCGGGGCATAGGAAAAGTCCAGCGTGTCAAAATCCTCTACCTTGACACCCATGGCAATTCCGGTAACCGCAATGTCTACCATTTTGTCAACCGCGCCCGCGCCTACGACCTGAATGCCCAGCAGCTTATGGGAGCCACGGTCGGCGATCAGCTTGGTCACAAAGGTGGCGGAGTCGGGATAATAGTGCGCTTTATCGTCGGTGACACAGGTCACGGTGACGGCGTCAAAGCCCGCGTCCTTTGCCTGTGCCTCCGTCAGACCGGTACGACCTGCGTTCAGATCGCTTGCCAGCTTGACAACGCCGGTGCCCAAGCAGCCGCCGTAGACCGCGTCCTCTCCGGTCAGATTTTTGGCAAGGCAGCGACCGGTGATATTCGCCGTGGAGCCCATGGCAGACCATTGCGCTTTTCCGGTAATACGGTTATAGACCTGCGCGCAATCGCCGACGGCATAAACATCCGTTAAGTTCGTCCGCTGATGGTCGTCCACAACGATGGTGCCGCGATTCATTTCTATGCCGGAGTCTGCCAAAAACGCGGTGGCGGGGCGGACGCCAATGGCAAGTACCACCAAATCGCCCTCAAAGGAGCCGACATTGGTGCGGATGCCGTTGGCGCTTTCGCTGCCTAACACTTCCTCCAAACCTGCGCCCGTGACAATGCGCAGCCCTCTGCGCTGCAGCTGGCGGCGGAGATAGCCTGCCATCTCCGCGTCAAACAGATTGGGCATGATCTGATCCGCCATATCAACGACGGTAACCTTCAGTCCCTTTGCCATCAGATTCTCGGCAATCTCCAAGCCGATAAAGCCGCCGCCGACCACAACCGCGCTGCGGCAGTGCGCTTCGTCGATGTAGGAACGCAAGCCGATCGCGTCGTCCGGCGTACGCATGGTGAACACGCCGCGCAGCCCGGTGCCCGGGATATTGGGAACAAAGGGCACGGCGCCCGTGGCAATGACGAGCTTGTCATATGTAACGGTCTCGCCGCTGGCAAAGCGGACGGTTTTCGCTGCGGCATCAATGCCGACAGCCTCCATTTCGGTACGAACCTCCACACCCGTCAGACCTGCGTACTTTTCGGGCGTGTTGACGATCAATTCCTCGCGCGTCTCGATGCTCCCACCGACATAGTAGGGAAGACCGCAACCGGCGTAGGAGATGTCCTTGCTTTTGGTGTAAACAGTGACTTTTGCGCTGCGATCCTGCCGCTTTAGCTTTGCTGCGGCCTTTGTGCCGGCAGCCACGCCGCCGATGACAATGACATTCATAGCCTCTGCTCCTTTTCTCTTTTTGGATTCTGTTTTTATTATAGCAATCATCGCATGAAAACGCAACATCAATAAGAAAAGTTGTAGCGCGAAATCTGTTCCATTTTTTGCATGTGCAAGCAGGAACTGCCGCCGTTCTTGCGTTGACAAAAGCGCGATTTCCTGCTATAATCCCGAATTTGACAGTAAACAGAAGCAGGAAGGCCCGCAAACCATTGGGACACA
>JBJDYD010000043.1:0-14015 GCA_051867015.1 Faecousia sp.
CTTTATTTTTTACAGCTTTTGCTCTATCCTACCCACACTTTCTAGGGAAGAGCCTAAAAAATATGGATATGACAAATTGCGGCAATTCTGTATGGATTTAAGCGAGTATATGGTGATCTCGGATAAAATCGTCGGAAACGGGACTCAGTCTTTTGCAACAATTCAAATGAGTCACAGTACAAACAACCAGGGCACAAACTGTTCAAACGTATTGGACAATACTGCGTTAATAGAACACCCATTTGACGAGCTCCATGAAAAAATCACCGAAGATATCAAACAATCGATTTATGTTTTCTTGCTAAACAAATTCAAGGTAGGGATGCAGTGGCCAATCGCTGCCGTAATAAGAGAATTATCGTATGCTGGTTATGGCCGTAAAAAATACGGTTTTCACGACCGTAAGGAATTCTTAAGGCAGTTTTCTGAATTTATCACGATTGAAGATATTGTACAAAACGGTATTCCCGACACATTGGTATCTCTAAATTATGTGTCCAAGTGGGAAAGTGATTCCACGGACGGAGATTCTCCGCTACACTATTTTGAAAACAAAAAGACACCGGGAATCAACCAGTATGCGCACTTAGACAGAGTCAGCAAAAATGCTGAAGTAATTATAGAAGCTTTTTCTGAAATTTTTTACGTTACAACGGCAAACCATATTTCTGTCGGTGCAAAAAGCGAGTATGATTTTTGTCTACTTAAGCCAACCGCATTAATCAGTGAACAATTTAATTTGAACCGCGAAATTGTTCTTGTTTTCAGCAATTATGAAACATTTGAGCCGCGGTCTTTGGATGCAGTAAGCAGAATAAATGAAATTATTTCCGCTAAGTCTCCACTAAGATTAGATCGTATCTGCAGTGTAATGATAAGCAATGATTCGCTTGTAGCCGAAAAGCTCAAAGATATCTTGAAAACAAACTCAGAAGAAATGCAGATGGTAATACCCTTTTCCTGTCAAGAAATATTTGAAAAACGGAAGAGCGCGTCTCCCGCCGATTGGCGTGAGTTTGTTGTGCAGCGATTTCGTGATTATTTTTATGAGCGCGATTTGTTTTCATTCCGAGCGCCACTGAAAAAAGATTTGTATTTTTTCGGTCGCCAAAATTTCGTACAAGAATTGGTAAATCGTCATTTTTCTCACGAAAACTCAGGAGTATTTGGATTGCGGCGAAGTGGAAAAACCTCAATCCTCTATGCAATTCAACGCTCGCTTGACCGTGCTGGAAATAGGTGGTTATGGGTTGATTGTCAGAGCATTTCAACTAAACGATGGTATGATGCGCTAAACTATCTTGTTTTGTCCGCTTACGAACGTTTTGGGTTAGAATATAATAAGAATCAAAAATATACTTACGAGAATGCCCCTGAATTGTTTGAACGAGATATGTATGAGCTCTCAAAAGCAATTGATTGGAAATCGTTGTTGGTCATGTTTGATGAGATCGAGCAAATCACTTTCGACATTGCTTTGGCAGAACATTGGAGACAAGGAGCAGACTTTATTTATTTTTGGAGAGCCATTCGGGCGTATTACCAGAAATACCCAGAATACATCTCCTTTATTGTCGCAGGAACTAATCCAAAAGCAATTGAAACGGCACGTATCAACGGGTACGATAATCCATTATATCAACAATTAAGTACAGAAACGTACCTTCCATCTTTTAATGTTTCAGAAACTACTGATATGGTTAACAAACTCGGTGGATATATGGGACTCAAATTTGATGAGATTGTGTGTACTTTGTTAACACAAGATTTCGGCGGGCAGCCGTTCATAATCCGGCAAGTTTGTAGTGAAATCAACCGTTATGTCAATTCGCGAAAATTTGTGAAACCTAGAACTATTTCTAAAAATATATATGATGAGGTTCAGAAGACATTTAAGCAATCAGAAACACTGAACTCTTATTGTGAGCTAATCTTAGAAGTTCTTCAGGAAAACTATCCCGCCGAATACTCTGCGTTGGAATATTTGGCCATATATGATGAAATTCCCGATGATTTGTTGTCAAAAAAGACCGTATTAGCTCATTTGATTGGCTATGGAATTATCAAGCAAGACGGAGATTTGTACGGCTTCAGCAATGACACTCTAAAGGACTTCATATTGGATAAAAACCGTTATTGCAAAAAGTTGTCCACAGACGAAGAAAAATGGAGGGAGATAAGCGAAAGAAGGAACCATTCTGAAAAAGAACTACGTGGAATTGTCCGAAGACAATTACGAGCTTCGTTAGGCGAAAACATAGCAAAAGACAAGGTATTAGATGCGCTAAAGAGAATGAAACGGTTTAAGCCGCAATATGAAAATTTACCATATAAGGATTTGTTTTCACCTCAAAAATGCGAGGTTTACTGGAGTGAGATGGTCAATCTCGTGTACTATAACTGGGAAGAATGCTTTTATAATGTTTTTTCAAATAAAACATTATTTAAAGCCCACGGAGATATAATCAACAACTTGCGAAGAGATTGTCACGCTTATGAAGTAAGTGATGTAGAAATGGATAGTTTCCGGGTATCGATCTCTTGGCTTGAGGAAGAAATTGACAATGCTCAATAAAATGAACCCGCAGGGACATCATCTCCCTGCGGGTCTTCCTTCGCCGCCTTTTGACCGGTTTAAGGTCGGGGCGTGTTTTGCAATGGATTGCTGCTCATGCTCCCGACGTGTGCGAGAGGTGGAGCGACCATCGGCAACCATATACTCGATGGTGCTGTTACAACCTTCTCCGACAGGGAGTTTGCCGCTGCGGATGTGTTCGCCGGTGCGGCGAGCCAGGTTGTTGGTCTCACCTATGTAGGTGATCGTACCGGAGCCGTCGCGCATCCGATACTCTCCCGGTTTGGCGGGAGGTTTCTGCCCAACCCCGGAAGTGGGGTTGTATTTGTTAGGACGACCAGACTTATATATGGACATCGCTTGACCTCCTTCTCAAAAATGGAACTGCGCGGTTTTGCTGCTGTTGACACCTCCGTGGCAGAAAACCGCTTTGTTTGCCGAAGCTTGCGAGGGGCTGCGTCAGGAGTTCTTCAACTTCCCGGCGCAGTCCTTAATGGTCTGCGTAGCGACCATGACCCTGCCTGCGGTCGTTGCGACACGCGCGACAGAGGCGGCGCTGATCGCTGCCTTGACGAGCAGTGCACTCAAAAGCATTCCTTTCCCTCCTTTCCTTCCTAATAGCAGCCTCCGGACCTCAGTCCTTCTTGATGACTGCGCTGACGATCTCGCCCGCAGCGAGAAGGATCGTACCGATCAGACCCAGCATGTGATCACCTCCGTTCGAGTTTGCCGTGGTTTTCCTTACATGCGCATTATATAACAGGAAAATAGGAAAAGCAAGAGAAGCTTTTTTTCATAATTGCCTTTGCCATTTATTGCTTTTTTTACAAAAATATGATAAAATTTACTTCCTGCTATAGGAAAGATTTCGGAGGGCATCGGATGAAAAGGTATTATAAGGAAAAAGAACTGGTCGATTGGAAAAAGTGGAACGCTACCAATCAGGAGCAAAAGCTGTGCATCAATCTCAGCCGTAACGCAAGGAGTGTGATCGCGTACGATATGCAGGTGTTTCATTGCACCAGCTATGCGGGCTTTCTGAATAACGTTTTTCAGAGATATTACACGCTTGCAGAGGCATCCATTTTCAAAGCCTGCGCGGAGAAGAAAGCTGAACTGGAGAAGCTTCTGAGCGAGATTGAAAGCGGAACAATCAAGGATGCGATTATCCAAAAAATGGTTGATCTATATCGGACGGAGCTGACCAATAAGGTCGATACCTACGGAAAAGGGAATAAAACAGAGACCATTCGGCTGCAATTTGATACGTTCAACAATTTGACCGGCAGCAACGAGGCAGACAGCTACCGAGGCTATGCCGGGCGGTATTTCAAAGCGGTTATTGAAGAATACTGCACCAAGACGACCTATGAAAGAGAGGAAATCTATCTGCAGGTGTGGCACCAGATGATCCAATCTGCGATCAAGGATGCGAAAGAGTTGCGGCTATGCTTACGGACAGGGGAAAATGTTTGGGTCAGACCATACAAGATCTGTGCAGACGATCAATTCAATTACCACTATCTCGTTGGGTTGTCTCGCCCCAATGACAGAAGCGGTCCTTGGAGAGAGTTTTCTCACCGTATTGCAAACTTGCTGAAGATAACGCCAACGCAGTACCATTCCCATATTTCCGGTGATGAAAAAAAGAGACTCGAAGAGAAGCTGAAGAAGAACGGACCGCAATTCATGAGCGACGAAACGGCAGAGACAATTAAGGTAAGATTTACCGCAGAAGGACTGAAAAAGTACCACAGAATACAGCATTTACGCCCACCTGAACGGGAAGAAGACAAAAAAGAGGATGCCAATGCTTCGGAGCGCTCATATATTAAAGAGTTTACTTGTACGCGGCGTCAAGCGGAGTTTTATTTTGTCAGACTCGGCGCAGATGCGGTCATCCTGGAACCAAAGGATTTGGCGGAGCATCTTTTGAAGTATTACCGTGCCGCAGCGGAGACGTACGCTCGGGAATAGCGGCTTTATACGGGCGCAGTTGAACATGCTATAGATGGAATTGACCCAAAAACCTTGCTCAGATTTTGAGCAGAAATCCGGTCGTTTGATTATTCTGAAATAATATCACATAAGTTATTGAATCCGATTTTTCCCCAGTTCCAAATACATATAGAGAATGAGTTCGACGACAGTGCGCGTAATGCAATTTAGTCAGCACATCGTTGGTAATAAATAGAACATAGCCCGCCGATTATCCGACCAGCGGGCTGATATTCGTTCCTGTAGTGCAATATTGCATGGAATCGAAATACGCAAACTTTGTAACACGCTTAATGTTTATTTGTCGCGTTAAGAGCATTGGGTTCGTGTTAAAAAATGCTCAGTCCATCCACCGATGCTCCGGTGTGCCTTTTATCTACCCTTCCAGGTCGCCATCAGGCACAAGGAGTGCATATTCCCGCGGCTTGTTGTAGAATGGTCAGTCCGGCGATGACCGCTGGTACATATTGTCGGCAACCTCATTTTCTACGGCGATCGTGTCAATGGCGACCATGCTGCCGTCAGCGTATTTCAGCTCCACGCAGGCGGTGTCCGTATTGAACGCACAGGAAATCATCGGTTTCATGGTTTTTACCCTTTCGGATACACACGGTATGGCACGGGTGTTTCGTCACTATGTACAACTACCACCCTCTGCGTTTGGCTAAATCCAACATACCAAAACAGAATTTTTCCCATGGTGCCAATGTCGTCTGTGACGGGTCGCCCTCGCGGATGCGCAGGGTGCGGCGGATCTCCTTGGGGATCACAACGCGCCCGAGGTCGTCAATGCGCCGAACAATACCGGTTGCTTTCATATTTGTACTTCCTCCCGAATTTGCTAAAAGATCACAGTGCTATTGTCTGCAAACAATGGGGATTTATGCGAATTCCGGAGGAGGAAGAAATTTGCAGAATTGCGGCTTGCAGTATGCTCATTTTTCGGAAAGGTCTGTTTTTCAAAGGCGGCTATACGGTGAAGCGTTGAAAACATTGCTTCATACGAATCAGCAGTGAAAATGGGCACTTCCGTTTTTTATTGTCATGAAAGCCAATGCAGGGCGAGGATATGCCCCTCGCTGCGTACAGGAACTACCGACTGCGTACAAACTTGTTCCTGCCTGATCTCTGCCGTTTCGCGGTCGGCGGGGACATGTCCCGACCTACATTGGCTGCTTCGTTTCTTGCGCTTTATTCTTCGGCTTGGGAAAGCAGCGCTTGCAGGCGGTCGAGGACGGCGTGGGCGGTGTAGAAGGTGGTTTCGTAGCGGAGGCAGCGCGTGGTGTATTTGTCCCACAGGAGCATGAGCTGGGCGGGGAAGTCCTCGTCCGCCTCGTAGAAGCGGAGCAGGATGGAGAACCACGGGAACAGCGGCAGGATGCAGGCATAGTCGCCCTTTTCCGCAGGGGTCGCGCCGAGGCTTTCGCAGACCTGCCGCAGTTTTGCGCATTTGCCCGCAAAGGGGGCGGCAAGCTCCGGGGAAAGTGCCAGCTCTCCTTTGAGCGTTCCACCCCGCACGCTGTTCAGGCTTGCGTGGGCGCACCATTGCCCCGAGAGAATGGGGATGCCGTCGGGATTCGTCAGAAGATCAAAGAAGGTCATTCCCGTGTGAAAGCCTGCGCTCTGCCATGCGCCGCACTCCTGCACCTCGACGAGAGCGCTCTTGCGGCTGATCCGGTGCAGGCGACCCAAAAACGGGAGATACAGATAGGCTTTATCCGCCTCTAATCGGAAACGTGCCGCGAGCTCCTCCAAGTCGTAGCGCAGAAAGCTGCGCTGCGCCTGCAGGAGCTGCAAATCGTAATTGCTCATACTACCGCTTCTTTCTGCTTTTCAGATACCGCTCCGCTCTGGCAAGCTGGGCGGCGGTGAGGGGTGCGCTGCCTTGTTGGGGCTTTTCCTGCCTTTTCGTTGGCTTTTGCTGCTTTTGCGTTGGTTTTTGTTGCTTTTGGGGTTTCTGCGGCTTAGAGGGCTGCTTTTTTTCTTGCTTTTGGGGCTGTGTCTGCACCGTTTCGCCCTTGCGCGGGCGGATGAGGCAGTGCTTGTCAAAGCCGATCAGGTCGGTGCGTCCCGCTTTTTCCAATGCCTCGTGGACGAGGGCATAATTTTTCGGGTCGCGGTACTGGATCAGGGCGCGCTGCATCGCCTTTTCGTGCGGGTCGGTCGGCACATAGACCGGCTGCATCGTGCGCGGGTCTAAGCCGGTGTAGTACATGACGGTTGAGAGGGTCGAGGGCGTGGGGTAAAAATCCTGCACCTGCTCCGGCATATAGCCGAGGTCGCGGACATATTCCGCCAGCGCGACCGCCTCTTTGAGTGTCGAGCCGGGGTGCGAGCTCATCAGATAGGGAACGAGATATTGCTTTTTTCCCAACCGCTCGTTCAAATTTTCGTATTTATGGCAGAAGCTCTGATAGACCGCGTGACGGGGCTTTCCCATATACTTTAAGACCTCGTCGGAGATATGCTCCGGCGCGACCTTGAGCTGCCCCGAGACATGGTATTCGACCAGCTCCCGCAAAAAGGTCGGGTCGCTGTCCGCCAGCAGATAGTCAAAGCGGATGCCGCTGCGGATAAAGACCTTTTTGACCTTCGGCAGGCTGCGCAGCTCCCACAGGAGGTTTACATAATCCGTATGATCCGCGATCAGATTGCGGCAGGGGGTGGGGAAGAGGCACTGCCGGTTTGGGCAGACACCGTGGGTTTTCTGCTTTTCACAGGCGGGTGCGCGGAAATTGGCGGTGGGACCGCCGACGTCGTGGATATAGCCCTTGAAATCGGGGTGCTCGGTCATGCGTTTTGCCTCGGCGAGCAGGGATTCGTGGCTGCGCGTCTGGACGATGCGCCCCTGATGGAAGGTCAGCGCGCAGAAGGAGCAGCCGCCGAAGCAGCCGCGGTTCGAGACTAAGCTGAACTGCACTTCTTTGATTGCGGGAACGCCGTCTTTGTAGGAGGGGTGGGGCGCGTCCATATAGGGCAGGGCATAGACTGCGTCCATTTCCTCTGTTGTCAGGGGCTTTTGCGGCGGATTCTGCACGACAAAGTCCCGCCCGTAAGGCTCGATCAGGCGCTTGGCGGTGTAAGGGTCGGTGTTTTGGTATTGGAGATAGAAGCTCTCGGCATAGCGGCGCTTGCTCTCCTTCAGCGCGTCAAACGAGGGCAGAACGAGGGCTCCGTCAAGGTCGGGGGAGGTGGTGCGGTAGACCGTGCCGTCGATAAAGGCCAGATCACGCACGGAAAGTCCGCTGTTTAACGCGTCCGCGACCTCGACGATGGCTTTCTCGCCCATGCCGTAGAGGACAAGGTCTGCCTGCGCATCGAGCAGGATGGAGCGCTTGAGCTTGTCCGACCAGTAATCGTAATGCGCAAGGCGGCGGAGGCTTGCCTCGATGCCGCCGAGAATGATTGCGGCGTGGGGATTCGTCTGCCGGATGAGGTTGCAGTAGACCACGGCGGCATAGTCGGGGCGCTTGCCTGTCACGCCGCCGGGGGTGTAGGCGTCGGTCTTACGGCGGCGCTTGCTGACGGAGTAGTGATTGACCATCGAGTCCATATTGCCGCCGCTGACCAAGAAGCCGAGCCTTGGCGTGCCGAATTCGTTGACGGAATCGGGGTTTTTCCAGTCGGGCTGGGAGAGAATCGCAACCTTATAGCCCGCGTGTTCCAGTACGCGGCTGATGATGGCGTGCCCGAAGGAGGGATGATCCACATAGGCATCGCCGATGACATAGACGAAATCGGGCTGCTGCCAGCCGAGCGCCAGCATCTCCCTGCGGTTGATCGGAAGGAAGCCCATCATTTGACCCCCGTCGAGCCGAAGCCGCCCTCACCGCGCACGGTATCCGAGAGAGTGTCCGCTTCGATGAACTTTGCGGTCAGATACGGCGTTAGGATCATCTGTGCGATGCGCTCGCCGTGCTCAATGGTCTGCGGGACGGCGCCGTGATTGTGCAGCGGGACGAAAAACTCGCCGCGATAGTCCGAGTCGATCACGCCGACCTTGTTCGCGGGCGCTAAATTGCGTTTGGTCGCAAGTCCGCTGCGGGCAAAGACCAATCCGGCGTAGCCCTCCGGAATTTCCATGGAGATTCCGATGGAGATGAGCTTTGTCTCGCCCGGCTGAAGGGTGACAGGCTCGTCTAAGCAGGCGCACAGGTCGGCACCTGCGGAAAACGCCGTGCCGTAGACGGGCAGACGGGCGTTGGGGGATAGTTTTTTTACTTTGACTTCTTGCATGGTTGCCTCCGGATTTATTTTTGGACTAAGAGCTAAGGAGTAAGAGTGAATGACTGAGGTGTGCTTCGCACGGATTCCGAATTCGGGCGGCTGATAGCCGCCCCTACGAGAAAAATTGGAGACTGCGCCGTAGGGGCGGAGAATCCGCCCGTGGGAAGCGGGGACTTGTACGCAGTCTGTAGTTCCTGCACGGGATTGCCACAACCGGTGTGCGCACCGGTTTCGCAATGACATGGAAGGGGAGCTTGTACGCAGTTGGTAGTTTCTGCACCGGCTTTGGACTGTACCCGCCCTACGGAGAATTGTTATGACAATGCGCGGTCGAATAGGTCGTTCAGGCAGGCGCGGTATTTTTCGGGGGCGCGGGGGAAGCTCTTACCGTGGGTTGCGTTCGGGACGAGCAGGAGGGTTTTGTCCTTGCTCTTGCACGCCTCATATGCCTCCACGGACATGCTGCACGGGACGAAGGTATCCGCCTCGCCGTGGGCGAAGAAGATGGGCAGCGTCATCCGGCGCATGGCCTCGACGGTGGAATACTCCCGCAGACCGAAGCCTGCGAACAGCTTTGTCTGCATGCCGATGAGCGGGACGATCAGCTTTGCGGGCAGATGCATGGAGCGCACGACCGAGGTGATGATATCCCGGGGTGTCGTAAAGCCGCAGTCCGCAATCACGCCGCGCACGTTTTCCGTGAAGGGTTCGCCGCACGACATCAAGACCGTCGTTGCGCCCATGGAAAGACCGGCAAGCACAATGGACAGCCCCTGCCCGAAGCGCGCCGCGTGCCATTTCGTCCACGCGTGGACGTCGTGCCGCTCACGGATGCCGAAGGTCATGTAGCGCCCTTCGCTCTTGCCCTGCGCCCGCTGATGTACCAGCAGAAGATTCAGGTTCCTGTCGTAGTATTCCTGTATGGCATAGCCAAAATCCGTCACGGTCGAGCCGTACCAGCCGTGAAAGAGCATCAGCGTTCCGCGCGCGTGAGGATGGACGATCAGCTCCGCGCGCAGACACAGACCGTCAAAGGAGGAAATCTCGACCGTCTCGGGCTGCTGCGCTTCGATCCAGTCGCGGCCCTTAAGGATTTGCCCCTTGAATTCCCGATAGTCCGGGCGGTCAAGGGTCTTGTCCAAATCGGCGGTTACGCTGTGATAGCAGCGGCAGGCAAGGCGCATACAGATATAAGAGATCACAAAGATCAGCAGGGCAAGCCCGAGCAGGCACAGCCCGACGATGCCCCACGCGCTCATTTGGCTTTCCTCCCCGCGGCAAGTCGGTTCAGATACGGGAAGACGAGCGGCCAAACCAGGGCGGCAAAGAGTACGACGGCAAAATAGCGGATGGCGTTCGTACCCAGCCATGTAAAGCCGACGGCGGAGAAGACGAGCTTCAAACCCTCCTTGATGATGAGCAGACCGATCAGACCGCCCACAACCTTCAAGACCTGCACCCACCAAACGGACTTTTCCTCAAAGCGGATAAAGCGGCGCTCGAGTGGGTAGGCTACGCAAAAGCCGAGCAGCGCGCCGAACAGAGAATAGCTGTTTTTCTGCCCCTCACGGAGATTTTCCAGCGCCTCCGCTCCCTGCGCGGGAGCTGCCCAAAGATTCGCGTAAAGCACAAAGGCAAAGGAGAGCGCAACCATGACGCCGAGCAGCCCTGCCATATATTTTGGACTCTCGGCTGCCTTTCGGACGATGGGATAAAAGACAAAGACCAAAACAACGCCGATTGCCAGCGAGACGCCGACATCGAGCGGGGTATGCACGCCGAGATACATCCGCGAAAACGCCGTCAGCAGCAGCACCGCGACGCACAGCACGCGCACACCGGTGCGTTTGCTCCAGCGGGCGATACCGCCGAGGGTGCCTGTGACATTTTGTGTGTGCCCCGAGGGAAAGGAATATCCTGTTGCGCCGCTGACGGCACTGTCAACGGGTTGAAAGGTCGGATCCTTGACCCACGGGCGCGGGATACGGCACAGGAGCTTGAGAAACTGGTTGAGGATCGTGCCGAAAAAGCCGACAAAGAGCAGATAATAGCCCTCACGTTTATCCACGCACCAAAATACCGTCAGTGCGAGGACGATGAACAAAAGCTCCTCTCCGAACAGGGTGAAGAACTGCATCAGAGCGTCCAAAAACGGGTTGCGGATGGACTCCAGCCAATATAATACGGACAAAGCCGCCGCCTCCTTTGCTTTTATGTTTTATTTTTATATAGTATAGCACAGCGTGCGGCTTTTGAAAAGAGAAAAAGCAGTTGTAACGGTTTTATGAATCCGCTTGCAAATGCATGGGAGACTGTGATATAATCGAACAAAAAGGAAACGAAAGGAGTCTTTTCTATGTTTCTGGAATGTGAACGCGTTCGTTACGGCAAGCCGCAGCTTTTGGAGGTCATTTGTCAGCTCCGCTTCCCGACGATTCTGTCTATCAGCGCAAAGGAGCCTGCCGAGTTTCAGGAGCTGATCCGCGACGAATACCCGCGCTACTCCCGCAATATTGAGAAGCTGCCGCCCAAGGTGATCGGGCAGCCGGGCAATATGAAGTTTGAGGAGCAGGCGGATGTCATCAATTATCAGTTCCTCTCCGCCGACGGGCGCTGGAAGGTCAATCTGACGAATACCTTCATTGCGCTTGCTACCCCTGCCTATACCTGCTGGGAGGACTTCGCCGCGAAGCTGGACGAGGTGCTTGCGCAGTTTATCAAGGTCTATCATCCTGCGTTCTTTGAGCGGATCGGGCTGCGCTACATCAACGCATTCTCCCGCAAGGCGCTGGATTTGGAGGACACGCCCTTTTCCGACCTCATTGAGCCGGGCTACCTCGGCATTCTCGGCGACGAGGATGTGCAGGAGCGGCAGGTTCTGCGGGTGATGCAGGAAGCAGAGATGAATCTGCCCGGCGGCTGCCGCCTGAAGCTGCACTGCGGCCCCGGAATGGTCAAGCGCAACAATGTGGAGGACAAGGAGATCAAATTCATCCTCGACAACGATATCTTTATGATGGGCAAGGTGGAGATGAAGCACTCCGCCGCCGCGCTGACCACCGTCCATACCCACGCCGACCGTGCCTTCCGCGGCGCGATCACAAGAGAGCTGCATGAAGCAATGGAGCCGCAGCCAATGTAAGCCGGAGGCGAGAGTATGTACTTTTACGGCGTTGATATCTATTATATCCTGCTCGTCCTGCCCGCGATGCTCTTTTCGCTCTGGGCGAGCGCCCGCGTAAACAGCACCTTCAAGCGCTACAGTCAAGTGCGCAATTCCCGCGGAATGACCGGCGCGGACGCGGCGCGCGCGGTGCTGGCGGCAAACGGTGTGACCGGCGTGCGCATCGAGCGCGTCTCGGGCAACCTGACCGACCACTACGATCCGCGGGACAATGTGATCCGCCTGTCCGACAATGTGTATGATGCCGCGACCCCTGCCGCCGTCGGCGTTGCCGCGCACGAGGCGGGGCACGCGGTGCAGTATGCGACGAATTATGCCCCGATTAAGATCCGTGCCGCCATTGTCAATGTGACGAATATCGGCTCGAAGCTGTCCATTCCGCTGATCGTGATCGGTCTGCTGCTGATGTCCATCCGCAGCCTTGCGGCGTACAGTGACTTCTTCTACTATGTCGCCCTGTTCGGCGTGCTGTGCTTCGGACTGTGCGTGGTGTTCCAGCTTGTCACCCTGCCCACGGAGTATAACGCCAGCCGCCGCGCCAAGCAGACGATCGAAAGCTGCAATATGCTGACGCTTGAGGAACAGCAGGGCGTGAAGAAGGTTCTCTCCGCCGCTGCGCTGACCTATGTTGCCGCGCTGACGGTTGCTATCGCGAATTTCCTGCGGCTTTTGATGATCGTCGGACGCCGCAGAGATTGATCTCTGTAAAAAATAACCGCGCCCTGCGGTATGCCGCCTTTTGGGGCGTACCGTAGGGCGCGGAATTTGTATTTTTCGGAAGGAGGCGCTTATGGCAAATCTGTTTGACTATCTTGCGTGGCGCGGCGATCTGCCCTTGGAGACGGTCGGCTTCAATGAGGTGGACGGAATGATCCTTGCCCGTTTTGCCTATGCCGATTTTGAAAACGCCGAGCCGCTGCAAAACGGGGAAGCTGCTCTCGGCGAGGTCGCGCAGGCGCTTGCAGAGCAGCAGACCGAGGAGACGGAAGACGCAGCCCTCCTGCGCGCGCTGGCGCAGAGCGAACGTTTCCGATTGCTGCGCCTGTCCGCCTATGAAAACCGATTTGACGCGGAGAGCCAAACACAGTTCTCCGCCGTCACCGTCCGCCTGACGGAGACGCTGTCCTACCTTGCGTTTCGCGGGACGGACACGACGCTTGTCGGGTGGAAGGAGAACTTTAATATGGCGTTCCTCTGTCCCGTCCCTTCGCAGCGGGAGGCGGCGGACTATCTTGCGCGCGCGGCAGAGCGGGAGGGCAGGCTGATCTTAGGCGGTCACTCCAAGGGCGGCAATCTCGCGGTCTATGCCGCTGCGATGTGCGAGCCGTCCGTGCGGGAGCGGATCGAGGCGGTCTATAACTACGACGGCCCCGGCTTTGAGGCAAGCGTGCTGCATAGCGAGGGCTACCGGCAGATTCTCCCGCGCGTGCATACCTTTGTGCCGCAGTCGAGTATCGTCGGCATGCTGCTCGAGCATGGGGAGAAGATCACCGTGGTACACAGCACCCGCACAAACGGCATTCAGCAGCACGATGTTTGCTCTTGGGAGGTCTTGCCCCGTGGTTTTCTGTGCATGGAGGAGACGACGAGCAGCAGCCGCTTCATTGACGCGACGGTGAGCGCGTGGCTGTCGGAGATCGACTATGCGCAGCGGAAATGCGTCATTGACACGGTGTACGGGGCGCTGGAGCAAACCAATGCAAAAACGCTTCAGGAGCTGAGCGAGCGGCGGTTTGCGGCGCTGAAGGCGGTACTTAGCGCCGCGCGGCATTTTGATGAGGAGACGAAAAACGCGGTGACGCAGACGCTCCGCCTGCTGATGCGCAGCGTCCAAAAGGAGCTGCCGACCCTCCGCCGCAAAAACGGCTGAGCGCAGCTGTCGCCGTGGCAATCTCTTTTCTTCCTTGTACGTGGTCGGTAGTTCCTGCACGCGGGCGGCTAATAGCCGCCCCTACGGCGGAACTGCGTTACTTCTTGTAGTAGTTTGTAACAGTTAAAAGTTGTGTATCAGCCTCTGTAGTAGGCAGTTAA
>JBJDYD010000044.1:0-13892 GCA_051867015.1 Faecousia sp.
TGATCTTCTAACTCTTCTCTCCCGTTTGGATAATTTCGGCAGAATTTAGGATTCAGCATTCGTCATTAGCCTATTTGGTTCAATTCTTAAAAAGCGCCTCCCTGCGGGTCTTGCAGGGAGGCGCTCTGATTCATATTCTATTATACCTCAAACATCAGATCACCGTAGGTCGGGACGGGCCAAATTGCCTTATCGACGATCAGTTCCAGCTTGTCAATCGGTGTCCGAAGGGCGTGCATCGTGGGTACGACGGTGTCGTGGCAGAAGTTTGCCATTTCACACACGCAGTCTAACCCGTTGCTCTCGGCGACGGCGGCTTCCAAACGCTTGAGCGCCGCTCTCGCCTCGGTCAGAAGGGCGCTTGTCTCCTTTAAAAGGTCCTCCTGCACGCCGGTCTCCGCTTCCGGACAGGCATTGCGCACCTTGCAGATGGAGTCAGCCAAGCGCGCCGTATAACGCACAACGGAGGGGAGGTAATGCTTCGACGCCATATGCAGCATCGTGCGTGCCTCGATCAGCGTGACCTTGGCGTAAGTCTCGTACATGACCTCACTGCGGGATTCCAGCTCCGCCTTGGTAAATACGCCGAACTTGTCAAACAGCGCGATTGCCTTCTCCGTCGTCAGACTCGGCACGGAGGACACCATGCTCGGCAGATTCGGCAGACCGCGGCGCGCAGCCTCTTCGACCCACTCGGCGCTGTAGCCGTTGCCGTTGAAGATGACGCGGCGGTGATTGCGCAGGTTCTCCGCGATCAGATGGTTTGCGGCAGTCTCCAAATTGTCGCTCTGTTCCAAAACATCCGCCGCCTCGCTGAACGCCTCGGCGACAATCGTATTGAGGACGGTATTGGCATTTGCGATGCAGTCCGACGAACCGACCATACGGAACTCAAACTTGTTGCCCGTAAAGGCAAAGGGAGAGGTACGGTTGCGGTCGGTCGCGTCCTTGTCAATCAGCGGGAGGGTCGAAACACCCGTGTCAAGCTGTCCGCCCGCGATGCAGCCGGCAGCCGTGCCGTTTTCTACGATCTGCTCAACCACATCCTCGAGCTGATTACCGAGGAAGATGGAGATGATCGCCGGAGGCGCCTCGTCCGCACCGAGACGGAGGTCATTACCGACACAGGCGGTGGACATTCTCAGAAGGTCTGCATGACGGTCAACCGCCTTGATAATGCAAGAGAGCACCAGCAGGAATTGCAGATTGTCATTCGGCGTCTTGCCGGGGTCAAGCAGGTTCTCGCCCGTGTCCGTGGCAATGGACCAGTTGTTGTGCTTGCCGGAGCCGTTGACACCCGCGAAGGGCTTCTCATGCAGCAGGCAGACCAAGCCGTGCTTGGAGGCGACGCGCTTCATCGTCTCCATCATCAGTTGGTTCTGATCTACCGCGACATTGCAGGTGCTGAAGATCGGCGCGCACTCATGCTGCGCGGGCGCGACCTCGTTGTGCTGCGTGGTAGCGGTGATGCCCATCTTCCACAGCTCGCGGTTCAGCTCCGCCATAAACGCGCCGACGCGCTCGCGGATGACGCCGAAATACTGATCCTCCAGCTCCTGCCCCTTGGGTGCCGGCGCGCCGAAGAGCGTTCTGCCGGTATAAATAAGGTCGCGGCGCTGTAAGTACTTTTGACGGTCAACAATAAAATATTCCTGTTCCGCACCGACCGAGGGAACGACCTGCTTCGCGGTCGTGTCACCGAACAGCCGCAGGATACGCAGCGCGTGCTGGGACAACGCCTGCATGGAGCGCAGCAGCGGCGTCTTATTGTCGAGTGCTTCGCCCGAATAAGAGATGAAAACCGTCGGGATGCACAAAATCGTGCCGCAGGACATCTCCTTGACAAAGGCAGGGGAGGTGATATCCCATGCGGTATAGCCTCTGGCATAGTGCGTCGCGCGCAGACCGCCCGAGGGGAAGGAGGATGCATCCGGCTCGCCCATAATCAGCTGTTTGCCCGTCAGCTTCATGATTACTCTGCCCTGCTCGTCCGGCGAGGACAGGAAGGAGTCGTGCTTTTCCGCCGTGATGCCCGTCAGCGGCTGGAACCAGTGGGTATAATGGGTCGCACCTTTTTCGACCGCCCATTCCATCATAGCTTTTGCGACAACATCGGCAGCCGCCATGGAAATCTGTCCGCCGTTCTGCTCAACATTGACGACCTCCTGATAGACCTCACGGGGCAGACGCTCGCGCATCACTGCCTTGCTGAACACATTCTCGCCGAATAGCTCGCTGATTTTTTTCATTATTTATCCCTCCAAATCGTTTTTTTATCCGTGATTGTAACAGTTTAGCGGATAAACTTCGAAATTGCAAGTCTTTTTGAAGATTTCATAGGCGTCCACAAACCTCCCCTTTATTCGGCAGGAAAATTTATACAAATTAACGACAGATTTATCATTTTCAATTCCCGCTTTTCTCAAAAGCGGATGAAACACGCATTCGGCGTGCAAACTATCCGTCGGAGGCGATGCAAATGTGGACGATGATCTGGCGTACCGTGCTGTTTCATATGGTGCTGATTGTGACGGTGCGGCTTTTGGGCAAGCGGCAGATTGGAGAGATGGAGCCATCGGAATTCGTTGTGACGATGCTGTTGGCAAACCTCGCTACCATCCCAATGGAGGAGCCGGACCGCTCCATTCTGCACGGCCTCGTCCCCATCGTACTGGTCATCGCGGCAGAGATGCTGATGGCGCTTCTGATGTTCCGCTCCATCCGCGTGCGTCGTCTGCTGTGCGGAAAACCGGTAATTCTGATTGAAAACGGGCGGATTCTGGAAAAGAACCTGCGCCAAACGCATGTCAATTTAGACGAGCTGACAATGCATCTGCGGGAACAGGAGATCTTTGATCTGTCGGAGGTTAAATTTGCGATTTTGGAGACAAACGGGCAGCTCTCGACGCTGCTGTATGCCAAGGACCGTCCCGCCTCGGCAAAGGACGCGGGCATTCAGGTGAATGAGACGGAGCTGCCCGTAACGCTGATATCCGACGGCAATCTGATGCGGGAAAATATGGCGATCGCAAAGCGGGACAATGCGTGGGTCGAAAAGGAATTGAAGAAACGGAACTGTGCGCTTTCAGAGGTGCTATTAATGACCGTGGACTGCAAAGGAAAGGTCTATTTCGTGAAAAAGCACGAGAAAAGCTAAGGACTCTCCGAATTTTTGGATTGTGAATCTCCGAATTCTCGGATTGGGGCTTGACCCCGATTCGCGGATTCGGTATAATGAAACGAACAAATCTTTTGGAGGCAGCTATGAATACTACGGAACTTGAACGCCGTTACCTTGCGCATACCTATCGCCGTTTTCCGATGGAGCTTTCCGAGGGCAGCGGCTCCCTCGTGCGCGATACGGACGGCAAAACGTACATAGATCTCGGCAGCGGCATTGCCGTGAATATTTTCGGACTGAACGACGAGCAGTGGAAAGCGGCAGTGACCGCGCAGCTCGGCAAATTTCAGCACTGCTCCAACCTCTATTATTCCGCGCCTACGGCAACCCTTGCGCAGATGCTCTGCGAACGGACGGGAATGTCCCGCGTGTTCTTCTCGAACTCCGGCGCTGAGGCGAACGAATGCGCCATCAAAGCGGCAAGGAAATGGGGCGCGGAGCAGAAGGGCGCGGAGTATTACAATATCGTGACCTTAAAGCACAGTTTCCACGGGCGCACGCTGGCAACCCTCGCCGCTACGGGGCAGGATGTCTATCATAAGGACTTCCAACCGCTGCCCGAGGGCTTCCTCTATGCCACGGCAGGCGACCGGGAGGAATTGGAGCGGCTCGTCAAGGAGCATAAATGCGCCGCTTTGATGTTTGAAGCGGTACAGGGTGAGGGCGGCGTGATGCCCATCGGGCGGGACTACGCCGACGCGCTGCGCGAAATTGCGGAAAAATATGATCTTCTGCTGATCGCGGACGAGGTGCAGCTCGGCAACGGACGCAGCGGACACCTTTACGGCTATATGGAGTACGGCTTGCAGCCGGATATCGTCACCACGGCGAAGGGCTTGGGCGGCGGACTTCCCATCGGCGCGACGCTGTTCGGCGCGCGGACGGCGGAGGTCTTTCAGCCCGGCGACCACGGCTCGACCTTCGGCGGCAACCCGACCTGCTGTGCGGGCGCGGTGAATATTCTAAGCCGCATCGACGATCAACTGCTTGCAGGCGTAAGAGAGCGCTCGGATTACATATTCCGCACCCTCTCCGGCTGCAAGGGAATCAAAAGCGTAAGCGGCATGGGCTTGATGCTCGGCTTGGAGGTTGAGAAGCCCGCCCGTGAATTTGCGGAGCTGGCGCTGGAAAAGGGCGTCTTAGTCACGACCGCGAAGCAGAAAATCCGTCTGCTCCCCGCCTTAAATATCCCGATGGAACT
The DNA here is from genome assembly GCA_051867015.1 of Faecousia sp. Taxonomy (GTDB): domain Bacteria; phylum Bacillota; class Clostridia; order Oscillospirales; family Oscillospiraceae; genus JAZOXB01. Next base: position 4,383 of record JBJDYD010000044.1, read on the forward strand.
TTTGGAAACCGCCGTGCAAAAGCTGATCGAATGCGCGGCTGAATAGGAGGACAATATGAATCTGAAAGGCAAGAATTTTCTGACCCTGCTGGACTTCACTCCCGAGGAAATCACGGGCTTACTCGACCTCGCCGCCGACCTCAAGGCAAAGAAAAAGGCAGGCATCCCGCACGACACCTGCAAGGGCAAGTCCATCGCATTGATCTTCGAAAAGACCTCAACCCGCACCCGCTGCTCCTTTGAGGTTGCCGCCTACGATCTCGGCATGCATGTGACCTATCTCGACCCGACCGGCTCGCAGATCGGCAAAAAGGAATCCATCGCGGACACCGCGCGCGTCCTCGGCAGACTCTATGACGGCATTGAGTACCGCGGTTTCGGGCAGGAGATCGTCGAGGCGCTGGCAAAGTACGCCGGCGTTCCCGTCTGGAACGGTCTGACAAACGAATATCACCCGACGCAGATTCTTGCGGATATGCTGACCATCCGCGAGCATTTCGGCTCGCTGCAGGGCAGAAAGCTCGTCTTCATGGGCGACTGCCGCTATAACATGGCAAATTCCCTGATGATCGGCTGCGCGAAGTTAGGTCTGCACTTTGTCGCCTGTGGCCCGGAGGGCTATTTCCCGAACCCCGACCTGATCGCCCGCTGCGAGGAGATTGCCGCGCAGACCGGCGCGACGCTTGCCTTTGAGACCGACCCGATGAAAGCGACCGCAGGCGCGGACGTCATCTATACGGACGTCTGGGTCTCGATGGGCGAACCGATGGAGGCATGGGAGGAACGCATTTCGAAGATGCTGCCCTATCAGGTCACGCGCAAACTGATGGAAAACGCGGGAGAGAGCGCCGTCTTCATGCACTGCCTGCCCGCCTTCCACGACCTCAACACCGGCATCGGCAGACAGATCGGCGAAAGGTTCCATTTGGACGCTTTGGAAGTGACGGACGAGGTCTTCGAGAGCGAGCAGTCCATCGTCTTTGACGAAGCGGAAAACCGCATGCATACCATCAAAGCCGTCCTCGCCGCCACCCTGTAATCCACTTTCCGCCCACGCTGCCCCTCATGTCATTCCGAGGAGCGCAGCGACGCGGCAATCTCAATATGAGCTAAGGGCTAAGAGTGAATGGTGAACGACTGTGGTGTGCTTCGCACGGATTGAAAATACACGGAACACACCCTCGTCGTAGGGCGCGCCGGTGCAGGAATCCCCGGCTGCGTACAAGATGCCCCCCTATGTCATTGCGGGGGCGCTTGCGCCCGTGGCAATCTCAGGCAGGCATCTCCAAAACCGCATAAAAGTTCCCGCAAAGGGTGTCTGCTCACACCGTTTGCGGGAACTTTTTTATTTCCTATACACGCACCTGCTCACGAACGCTGCCGCCGTCAAGGATCAGCTCGTCGGAATACTCCACGCGGTCGATTTCGCAGTCCTTTCCGATACGCACGACCTTGCCGCGCACGACCGTTGCCTGCGTCGCCTCCAATTCCACGCGGTCGCCCTCGATCGTGCGGACGCGCAAGCAGCCCTGTCCGCTGCCGAAGCTGAAGCCAAAGCCGTGCCAACCCCGATCCTTTTTGGTCTGAATCATACCGCCGCCGATATCCGCGATCTCGCTGCCGCCGCTGACATGGATCTCAACCTGTTCGGCGTTGAGCAATCCGTGAATTTCCAGCCTGCCGCTGCTTTGGAACCGCTCTGCCTCAACATCTTTCCCCACCGTCAGCTTCCCCGAGCAGGACAACGCCGTTGCGTGAACCGCTCCGTTCACACTGCATGCGCCGGAAAAGCTGCCTTCTCCAACCCGCAGTCCTCCGCCGACCTTCACGCTGCCGGAAACGTTCATGTTTCCATCGCACTGCAAGCTGTCCTCACAGGCGAAGCTGCCCGAAATGCGTGCAGAGCCGATCTTTGACGTCCCTGCAAGCTTGACAGCGCCGGAGGTCACAACCTCACCGCCGCAGTCCATGCTGCCGTCAATCTTTGTCGAACCGGAGCAGTGCAGCTGATCGCAGCGAATATCTCCGCTGACCTTCAGGCTCCCGCTGACATGAACGTCGGCATAATCCCCTCCGTCAACGTGCATCGCGCCGGAGGTATGTAAGTTTCTTTTTTCCATGATGTTATTCTCCCTTCAATAAGTCTAAAAAATCTGTTGTATGCTCGCCGTCCTCAACCGAAACGGCAGTCAATTCGTCAAGCCAAAAGCTTTTTGCGGAAAACCGATCTGTGACAATCAAGCGCCGACGCGGTTTTTTGACTTCCCGTCCGTTCAGCTCCTCCGCAAGCGATTCCAGCGACACCTCACCCCGCGCGCGGATCAACTCCACCCGCGGACAGATCTGCCCCCGATGAAAAAAGGTCTCCTGCCCTGTCGGCGTCGCGCGGCGCAGAAACCAGTCCTCCGGGATCAGCCCCATCCGCTTCCAGCGGTAGAGCGCACCGTAGGAAATACCGTATTTCTCCAAAAGCTCCCGCTTGGAGATCAAGTCCTCTTCCGTAACCATCACCCTTTCGTAACATTGTTACGACATCATAATAGCATAACATTGTTACGCTGTCAAGAGGCAATGCAAAAAATCCCCATTCTCCCATAGGGGCGGCTATCAGCCGCCCGTGTGTAGGAACCACCTATTAGACTAAAGGCTAAGGGTGAATGACTGAGGAGCGCTCCGCGCGGATTAAAAACGCGGGCGGATACTATCCGCCCCTACAGCCATGAACCGCACCCTCACTGTAGGGGGGCGACCCTGTCCGCCCGTGCAGGAACGGTTCAACTATGTACAACTCGTCTCCCGTCCCACCCGCTTCATTGGGAAACCGCCTAAAATTTCCCGAAATTCGAGAAAATAATGATTGACAAATCCGATTTTCACAGGTAAAATAGATAAGCCTGCGGACAAGCAGGCTATCCTTGCCGCCGACGCGATCGGCGGCCAAAAGTCCAGAAGGAGGTGCAAACAACAATGGCTAAGATTTCCGGCAAGTATGAGATCGTCTATATCATCGACCCCGCTAAGGGTGAAGAGGGTATCGCCGCTCTCGTGGAAAAGTTTAAGGCGATGGTTGAGGCAGAAGGTACTCTCACGGGTATCGAGGAATGGGGCAAGCGTCGGCTCGCCTATCCGATCAACGACCTGCCCGAAGGCTACTATGTCCTGATGAACTGCGAGTGCAAGCCCGAGCTTCCCGCTGAGCTTGACCGTGTGTTCAAGATCACGGACGGCATTCTGCGTTCCATCATCGTCGCAGTCGAAGAGTAAGGAGGCCCGTTCATGCTGAACCACATCGTTCTCATGGGTCGTCTTACCCGTGACCCCGAGCTTCGTCGGACCGCTTCCGGCGTCGCCGTGGCCACCTTCTCCATCGCAGTTGACCGCGATTTCGCAAGCAGCGCGACCGGAGAAAAGGAAACGGACTTCATCGACATCGTCGCATGGCGCAATACCGCTGAGTTTGTCAGCAAGTATTTTGCCAAGGGCCGCATGGCGGTGGTTTCCGGTCGTCTCCAGATTCGTAACTGGAACGACAAAGAGGGCAACAAGCGCCGCAGCGCAGAGGTCATTGCCGACAATGTCTATTTCGGCGACTCCAAGCGCGATAACAACAGCGGTGACAACGGTTATTCCGCGCCGAGCTACGGCAATCCGCCTCCCGCTCCCGCCAATAACTACGGCTACTCCGCACCCGCACCTGCAAATAACTACGGTTATTCCGCACCTGCGGCACCGGCTCCGGCTCCCGTCTCTGACTTCTCAATGATCGAGGATGACGACAGCCAGCTGCCCTTCTAACAAACCGCTTTTCCACTTGAGTATTTGAAGAAGGAGGATTTCATCATGGCTATGAACGACAAGGCTCGTCCGCGCAAGCGCAAGAAGGTATGTAACTTCTGCGTCGATAAGGTCACGAGCATTGATTTCAAGGATTCCGCCAAGCTCCGCCGTTATACTTCCGAGCGCGGCAAGATCCTGCCCCGCCGTACCACCGGCACCTGCGCAGCGCATCAGCGCCAGCTGACCATCGCCATCAAGCGCGCCCGTCAGATCGCTCTGCTGCCCTACGTCGCAGACTGAGTTATCACGCCGAATCCCTCCTCACGGAATCCTGTGAGGAGGGATTTTTGCAATTGCAAAAGCAAAAAACGCACGCCCTATATCCTAATACTGATTCTTGGTAAAAATTTAATCAGGAATCACCGGCTGCATATAACCACTGCACGAGATTGCCACGACCAGTGTGCGCACTGGTCTCGCAATGACAAACAGGATACCCTTCCCATGTCATTGCGAACCCGGTGCGCACACCGGGTGTGGCAATCTCACGCAGAAACCACCGACTCCGTACAAACTTCCCCCATGTCATTGCGAGGGCGATCCGCGCCCGTGGCAATCTCGTGCAGGAACCACCGACTGCGTACAAACCTGTCCCCGCCCTATAGGGAGTTTCATTGCAATGACATGTCCGGGACTCCTCCGACACGTTGAAACCTCTCTGCACACAACGCGCAGAGAGGTTTCTTTTATTTCTTTTGACTCTCCAGCCACTTGGCAAGGGCGTCTGCCATGCCGGTGTTGATGGGCTTTTCCTCTTTTTGATTCTGCATGAATTTCGCCACATCGCGTTTGCCCGCGCCGGCGCTCTCCTTGCGCTCCTTAAACGCCGAGAGCTTCTCGCGGTAGCCGCAGACGCAGGCGAACATCTGATTTTCGCCCTCGCCGCGCAGCTCCATCTTCTTGAAGCAGTTCGGACAGCGCGCGTTCGTCACCTGCGTCACGCTCTTGCGGTAGCCGCACTCGCGGTCAGGGCAGACGAGCATTTCGCCGCGCTTGCCCTTGACGAGCAGAAGGAACTTGCCGCAGTCGGGACAGGTCTTGCGCGTCTGATTGTCGTGGGTGTATTTCGCGTCGCTCGCCTTGACGGCGGCGACCAGCTTTGTGGCGTAGTCGCGCATCTCCTCGACGAACTTCGTGTCGCGCTCTTGTCCCTTTGCAATCCGCGCCAGACGATCCTCCCATTGGGCGGTCAAAGCGGCGGAGCGAAGGTCGGCAGGCGCCAGCTCGACGAGCTGCATTCCCTTCGAGGTCGGGACAAGCTCTTTCCCACGCCGCTCGATGTAGAAGGCGGAGAACAGCTTTTCGATGATGTCCGCACGGGTTGCGGGCGTGCCGAGTCCGCTCGTCTCCTCCAAAATTTTCCGCAGCTTCTTGTCCTCCACCTGCGCCTGCGGATGCTCCATCGCGGTGAGCAGAGTTGCCTCGGTGTAGCGCGGCGGAGGCGGCGTCTTGCCGCTTGTCACCTGCACGGAGCTGACCTTCAGCTTCTGCCCCTGCGTGACGGGCGGAAGGCTTTGGGTATCCTCCTCGTCCTCGTCCATGGAGAAGCTCTTGTCATAGACCGCGCGCCAGCCCATTGTCTTTATGATCTTGCCCTTTGCCGTAAAGGTATTGCCCGCGACGGTAAGGGTCAGCTCTACCTCCTCATACTCCTGCGGCGGCATCAGAACCGCCAAAAAACGGCGCACAACGAGGTCGTAAATATTGCGCTCCGGTCCCGAAAGCTGCCACAGATCGGGCGACTCCTCGGTGGGAATGATGGCGTGGTGGTCGGTGACCTTCGCGTTATTGACAAGATACTTCGTCTTGAGGGGACGATTGCGCATGATCTCCTGCGCAAAGGGCTTGTATTGATCGACCATGACCGCCTTGAGGCGTTCGGGGAGGGTCGGCACCACATCGTCGGAGATATAGCGTGAGTCCGTGCGCGGGTAGGTCAGAAGCTTGTGCTGCTCATAGAGCGACTGCATGAGATTCAGCGTCTCCTTTGCGGAGTAGGCGAATTTCTTATTTGCGTCGCGCTGTAATTCCGTCAAATCGTAAGCGGCAGGCGGCGGCGTCATGCGGCGCATCTTGCGTACCTGCGTCAAAACTGCCTCGCCGTTTTGGCACGCGGCGGCGACTTTTTCTGCCAAAGCCTTGTCAAAGGTGCGGGCATTGTTGTTTTTGTCCCGCCACGTCGCGATGACACCGCCCGCCTTAAGGCGCACGCCCCAATAATCCTTGGGAACGAAATTCCGAATCTCGCGCTCCCGCTGCACAATCAGCGCCAACGTCGGCGTCTGCACGCGCCCTGCCGAGAGCTGCGCGTTATGTCGGCAGGTCAGGGCGCGGGTGACGTTCAAGCCCACCAACCAGTCCGCCTCACTTCTTGCCTGCGCCGAGCGGAAGAGATTGTCATACTCGCTCGCAGGACGGAGCTTCGCAAAGCCCTCCTTGATGGCGCGGTCGGTCTGAGAGGAGATCCAAAGGCGCTTGGTCGGCTTCTTCCAGCCAGCCTTCGCCATGATCCAGCGCGCCACCAGCTCGCCTTCGCGCCCCGCGTCGGTGGCGATGATCAGCTCCGAGATATCCCCGCGCTTCATAAGGCTTTGCACAACGCGGAACTGCTTGCCCGTCTGGGGAATGACGACGAGCTTCATATTCTGCGGGAGCATGGGAAGATCCTCCATGTCCCACTTCTCCCACTTTTTCTCATACACATCGGGGTCGGCAAGCGTCACAAGATGCCCCAATGCCCAAGTGACCACATAGCGGTCGCCCTCCAAATATCCCTCGCCGCCGCGCTTGCAGCCGAGGACGCGGGCAAGCTCCCGCCCGACGGAGGGCTTCTCCGCCAGTACCAGCGATTTTGCCATCAGTCGATCACCCGAATTTCCGTGATCACGGGCTGCTGTGCTGCCGGAATCGTGCCGTTGTCGTCCGTGGGCTTCGCATCCTTGCAGATCGCGTCCACGACCTCCATGCCGCTTGTGACATAGCCGAAGCAAGCATAATCCCCGTCAAGGAAGGTCGAATCCTGATGGACGATGAAAAATTGCGAGCTTGCGCTGTCCATGTCGTAGCCGTTTCGTGCCATCGAGATCGCACCGCGCGTATGGGAAAGCGGATTGTCTACACCGTTAGCGGAGAATTCACCCTTGATTGTCTCATCGGAGCCGCCGAAGCCTGTACCCTCAGGATCGCCGCCCTGCATCATGAAGCCCTTCATAATGCGGTGGAAGGTCAGACCGTTATAAAAGCCCTCCTGCGCCAGCTTCAAGAAGTTTGCAACCGTAATCGGCGCGGCATCCGCGTCCAGCTCCACAGTGATCGTACCGTAGTTCTCGACCTCGATCTCCACATGGTGCTTCCCGCCGCCGGTGATATCGACGGTATTCCCGCCCTGTGTGTTTTCCGGCTGTTTTTCCTCCGCCTTGCAGCCCGCAAACAGGCAGAGCACCATCGTCAGTGACAGTAAAATGGCAATCAGTTTTTTCATGTTCGTTTCCTCCATAAAGATTTTTCTATTGCTCGTCTTCGATCGTTCCGAGGATCGTGCCGCCGCCGACGAGGTATTCCCCGTCATAGAATGCGGCGGTCTGCCCCGGCGTTGCCGCCCGCTGCGGCGTGTCAAAGCGCAGCTCACAGCCGTTTTCCGTCGGCAGCAGCAATGCGTCCGCGAATTTCGTCGTATAGCGGAGCTTCGCCTGCACACGCATCGGCGCCTCCGGCTTTTCAAACGGGAGATAGTTGACCTCCCCGACCGCGACGCGCCGCGCAAACAGCCCCGCCTCGTCTCCGAGAACAACATCCCTGCCGCGCTTGCCGAGGACATAGGTACGCTGCCCGAGCGCAATACCCAAGCCGCGCCGCTGTCCCGTGGTATACGCCTCCATACCGGCGTGCGGCGCAAGAATTTTCCCATCCGTTGTGATGAAATTCCCCGCCTGCGGGACAAGACCGTGCGCGGTCAGATACGCCATATAGTCGCCGTCCGGCACAAAGCAGATGTCCTGCGAATCATGCTTGCGTGAAAGCGCTAACCCCGCCTGCTCCGCCAAAGCGCGAATCTCCGCCTTGCTCTGCATCACGCCCAGCGGAAAGAGCGTATGCGCCAGCTGCCATTGCGACAAGCCGCAGAGCATATAGGTCTGATCCTTCGCGCGGTCGCAGGCGGTGCGCAGAAGATAGCGCCCATTTTTCTCCTCGACGCGGGCGTAATGCCCCGTGGCGATGCCGTCATAGCCGAGGGCTAACGCCTTGTCCAAAAAAATACCGAATTTCATCGTTTTGTTGCATACCACGCAGGGATTCGGCGTGCCGCCCGTTTGATAGACGCGGGTAAACTCGTCGATGACCTTCTCCTGAAATTCCCGACGAAGGTCAAAAAGATGAAAGTCAATCCCCATCTGTTCTGCCGCGCGGCGGGCGTCCTCCGCTTCGGCTTCGCCGCCATCCCGGAGCAGCATGGTCGCGCCGCCGACCTCATACCCCTGCTGTTTCAGCAGCAGGCACGCTGCCGCGCTGTCCACACCGCCCGACATGGCAGCCAAGATTCGTCTCATCCGCATACCTTCTCTCACAGATCAATCTAATTTAGAATACCGCATTTCGGAGAAAAAAGCAAGTATACGGTTGACCTTTCCGCATTTCGTGGTAAAATAATCGTTGAATAAAAAATAAAGAGGTATTTATGCTGAACTTTAGAGAAATCCTCGCCTCCGACCGCGACACGCTGCATGCCCATTTTTATCAAGCCGAAGGGCACGGGAGCGAATATTCCTTTGCCAATCTCTATCTTTGGGGCGATCAGCGCGTCGCCTTTGCGGACGAGACGCCGCTCATTTTAAGCCGTTTCGGCGCGTGGTATTCCTACCTGATGCCGCTGAACGCCGACCGTGAAAAAACAATCGCGCTTTTGCGGGAGGACGCCCGTGCCCGCGGCATTCCCTTCCGTCTGTTCGGTCTGCTGCCGGAGGAGACGGCATGGCTGCAAGCGCGGTATCCGCAGGAATTTTCCTACCGCCCCACCCGTGACAGCTTTGACTATGTCTATGATATTGACCGTCTCGCGGAGCTGCACGGCAAGAAGCTGCAAGCCAAACGCAACCACTGCAACCGCTTTGAGGAAGCGTACCCCGACTATCGCGTTCTGCCGCTGACGAAGGAGCTTCTGCCCCGCTGCGAAGCGTTTGCCGAGCGTTGGTACGCCACACATGAGCAAGACAATCCCGATACCGATTATGCGGGCGAGAGAGCCGCATTAAGCAAGGCGTTCTCCCACTTTGACGAGCTGCACATGGTTGGAATTCTGATCGAGACCACGGACGGCGATGTCGCCTTTTCGATGGGCAATCGCATCCGTGAGGATACCTTTGACGTCAACTTTGAAAAGGCGCTTGCGCAGGTCAACGGCGCTTATCCCCTCGTCAACCGTGAATTTGCCCGCCGCATCCGCGCCGCCTGCCCTGAAATACGCTTCCTCAACCGCGAGGACGACATGGGCATCGAGGGGCTGCGCCGCGCGAAGGAGAGCTATTTCCCCGATCTCCTGCTGGAAAAAACCGTGGCGGAGGCGCTGTGATGGCACGATTCGCACCGGCGCAAAAAGCCGATCTTCCCGCCCTGACGGCGCTGTGGCAGACCTGCTTCGGAGACGAAACAGCGGACATCGACGCCTTTTGGCACGCG
>JBJDYD010000045.1:0-2980 GCA_051867015.1 Faecousia sp.
ACTGCCTACTACAGAGGCTGATACACAACTTTTAACTGTTACAAACTACTACGACCATAGAACGCACCCTCACCGTAGGGCGCGACCACCGGGCGCGCCGGTGGAGGAACTACCGACTGCGTACAAACTTGTTTGTCTGCGCCGTCTGCCGCTTCGCGGACGGCGGGGACATGTCCCCGCCCTACAGAATCAAAATCCGTGCGGAGCACACCACAGTCATTCACCCTTAGTCCTTAGCCCATATTGCCCTTCGCTAACCCGTATTTCTTACTCTGCGCCACGGCGAGGGCGTCGCAGCGGTTGTTTTTGGCGTTTTCGGCGTGCCCCTTGACCCAGTGCCAATGCACGTCGTGGTATTCCAACAGCGGCAGAAGCTGCTCCCAGAGATCGACGTTCAAAGCGGGCTTCTTATCCGCCTTGACCCAGCCCTTAGCCTTCCAGCCGTAGACCCAGCGCTTCATGACCGCGTCGCAGACATATTTGGAGTCCGTGTAAAGCTCCACGCGGCACGGCTCCTTGAGCTTCCCAAGCGCGGAGATCACGCCCGTCAGCTCCATGCGGTTGTTGGTCGTCTGCCTTTCGCCGCCGGACAGCTCCTTCTCCACGCCGTTCCATTCCAAAATCGCGCCCCAGCCGCCCGGACCCGGATTGCCGGAGCAGGCGCCGTCGGTATAGATCGTGACTGTTTTCATTCGTCCATTTTCAGAACCGCCATAAACGCCTCCGACGGGACGGAAACCGTGCCGAAGGTGCGCATGCGCTTCTTGCCCTCCTTCTGCTTTTCAAGGAGCTTCTTCTTGCGCGTGATGTCGCCGCCGTAGCACTTGGCGAGGACGTCCTTGCGCAGCGCCTTGATCGTCTCGCGGGCAATGATCTTGCCGCCCACCGCCGCCTGCACGGGGATCTCGAACATCTGACGCGGAATGTTCTCCTTGAGCTTTTCGCAGATCTTTCTCGCGCGCGCATAGGCGTTGTCCGCGAACAGAATGAAGGAGAGGGCGTCCACGATTTCGCCGTTTAAGAGAATGTCCAGCTTGACCAAACGTGACGGACGGTAGCCGTCCAGCTCGTAGTCAAGGGAGCCGTAGCCGCGCGTGCGGGACTTGAGGGCGTCAAAAAAGTCATAGATGATCTCGTTGAGCGGCATGAAATAGCGCAGCTCCACGCGGCTCTTGTCGAGATAGGTCATGTCCCGGTATTCGCCGCGCCGCTGCTGGCACAGCTCCATGATGTTGCCGACGTACTCCGGCGGCGTGATGATGCTCGCCTTAACGAACGGCTCCTCGCTGAGCTGAATTTCGGCGGGATCGGGGTAGTTCAGCGGGGTGTAGATTTCCACAACCTCGCCGTTGGTCTTGGTTACGCGGTAGACGACGTTTGGTGCGGTGGTGATGAGGTCGAGGTTATACTCCCGCTCCAAGCGTTCCATGATGATCTCCATGTGCAGCAGCCCCAAGAAGCCGCAGCGGAAGCCGAAGCCGAGGGCGATGGAGTTTTCCTGCGTGTAGGACATGGAGGCGTCGTTGAGCTTTAATTTTTCCAGCGCGTCGCGCAGGTCGCCGTATTTGCTGCCGTCGGCGGGGTAGACGCCGGAATAGACCATCGGCTGCACGGATTGATAGCCCGGCAGAGGCTCCGCGCACGGGCGCGCGGCTTCGGTAATGGTGTCGCCCACGCGGGTGTCCGCGACGGTCTTGATCGAGGCGGTCAGATAGCCGACCTCACCCGCGCCGAGGCTGTCGGTGGGGGTCATGCCCGTGGGGTGGAGGGTGCCGACCTCGACGATCTTGTATTCCGCGCCCGTCGCCATCATGCGGATGTCCATGCCGGGGCGCAGAATGCCGTTTTTCACGCGGAGATAGACAATAACGCCGCGGTAGGAGTCATACTGGCTGTCGAAGATCAACGCCTGCACGGGCGCCTCACGGTCGCCGGTGGGCGCGGGAATGCCGTGGACGATCTCCTCCAAGACGGCGTGGATGTTGATGCCGTTTTTCGCGGAGATTTCGGGCGCGTCCATCGCGGGCAGCCCGATGACCTCCTCAATCTCCTGCTTGACCTCCTGCGGGCGGGCGGCGGGCAGGTCAATCTTGTTGATGACCGGCACGACCTCCAGCCCCGCGTCCACCGCGAGGTAGGTGTTGGCGAGGGTCTGGGCTTCAATGCCCTGGGACGCGTCCACCACCAGCACCGCGCCCTCACACGCGGCGAGAGAGCGGGAGACCTCGTAGTTGAAGTCCACATGGCCCGGAGTGTCGATGAGGTTGAGGGTATAAGTCTCGCCGTCGTCGGCGGTATAATTGAGCTTGACGGCGCGGGCTTTGATTGTGATGCCGCGCTCGCGCTCTAAGTCCATGGAGTCTAAAATTTGATTTTCCATCTCGCGCTTGTCAATCGTGTGGCACTCCTCGAGCAGACGGTCGGCGAGGGTAGACTTTCCGTGGTCGATGTGGGCGATGATGGAAAAATTACGGATGTGCTGCAAGTCGGTCATGGGCTTCACCTTACTTCATAAACTTGTCAATTGCTTCGCAGAGATCGTAAATGGCGGCATCGTCGCCTTCTTCGACGGCGTCCACGATGCAATGTGTGATATGCTCTTTCAAAATCTCTTTTCCGGCGTTGTCAATGGCGGCGCGGACGGCGGCGAGCTGGATAAGCACCTCGGAGCAGTCGCAGTCCTCCTCGACCATGCGCTTGACCTTGTCCAAATGTCCGATGGCGCGGGCGAGACGGTTGGCGACCGCCTTTTTGTTGGCATGTACATGCGGGTGCGAATGCTCGTGTTCATGGTCATGCCCGTGCAGGGACAGACCGTTTTCCTTCGGCTGGTGCATAGAGAACGGCTCCTTTGCGAATCATATACCTAATATTATACCATAGACTTTCCCCCTTGAAAAGAGGCAAAACGCAAAAACCGATCCCTCTCGTAGTAGTTTGTAACAGTTAAAAGTTGTGTATCAGCCTCTGTAGTAGGCAG
>JBJDYD010000046.1:0-2971 GCA_051867015.1 Faecousia sp.
ACCGTCGTTTTTTTTGCTTGGAAATGTGTGAAAAATTTTTGAAATTTGCAGAAAAACGGTTGAATTTTGGATCAGTTTATCATAGAATATAGCTCGTAGCATTTTGGGGCGTCCGCAAGCGTCAAAAAACACCGCGCCCCGCAGAGGATCGAAATCATGCTGAACGTTGTCCTTGTCGCGCCGGAGATTCCGCAGAACACAGGCAATATCGCCCGCACCTGCGCTGCCACCGGCTCCGTCTTACATCTGATCAAGCCGCTCGGCTTTGATATCTCCGCTTCCGCCGTCAAGCGCGCGGGGCTGGATTACTGGCATCTGGTCGATGTCCGCGTCTACGAAAGCCTCGACGAGTTCTTTGAAAAAAACGAGGTGCGTCAAATGCGCCTGTTTTCCACGAAAGCGCCGCGCTCCTATACCGAGGCGGATTATGCAGACGGCTGCTTCCTGTTTTTCGGCAGAGAGACGAAGGGACTGCCCGAGGAGTTTTTAAACGCGCATTACGAAAGCTGCGTCCGCATCCCGATGCGGGAGGAGGCGCGGAGCCTGAATTTGAGCAATTCCGTCGCCGTCGGCGTATTCGAAGCCCTGCGCCAGTTAGACTTCCCCCATTTGAAGGACTATGGGAAGATGAAAGGCAGCAAATAGTGAACAGGTATTCACGCGATTCACTATTCACTATTCACCATTCACTATTCACCAATCGTATGTTAAACCATGCAACCGCATTTATTATTTAGGAGGTACACCATGAACTACAACAAGAAATCCGTAGAATCCGTTGATGTGCAGGGAAAGCGCGTGCTGTGCCGTTGTGATTTTAACGTTCCCACCAAGGACGGCAAGATCACCAGCGACAAGCGTATCGTCGCCGCACTGCCTACCATTGAATATCTCGTCAAGCACGGTGCCCGCGTCATTCTCTGCTCCCATATGGGCAAGCCCAAGGGCGAGTGGAAGCCCGAGCTGTCTCTGAAGGTCGTCGCAGACCGTCTGAGCGAGCTGCTGGGTCAGAACGTTATCATGGCGGCCGATGTCGTCGGCGAGGATGCCAAGGCGAAGGCCGCCGCGCTCAAGGACGGCGAGGTTATGCTGCTGGAGAACGTCCGCTACATGAAGGGCGAGACGAAGAACGACCCCGAGCTGTCCAAGGAGCTTGCCTCCATGGCAGACATTTTTGTCAACGATGCCTTCGGCACCGCCCACCGCGCCCACTCCTCCACCGCAGGCGTGGCAGACTACCTGCCTGCCGTTTGCGGCTACCTTGTGGAGAAGGAAGTCTCCATCATGGGCAAGGCGCTTGCAGACCCGACCCGTCCGTTTGTCGCCATCTTAGGCGGCGCGAAGGTCTCCGATAAGCTTAATGTCATCAACAACCTGCTGGAAAAGGTTGACACCCTCATCATCGGCGGCGGCATGGCGTACACCTTCCTCGCCGCGAAGGGCTACTCCGTCGGCAAGTCCCTGCTGGACAGCGAAAAGATCGACTACTGCCGCGATATGATGAAGAAGGCGGAGGAGAAGGGCGTCAAGCTCCTGCTCCCGATTGACACCGTCGTTGCAGCCGGCTTCCCGAGCCCCATCGACGGGCCGATTGAGGTCAAGACCGTCGCCGCGGACGCGATTCCCGACGATATGGAGGGCTTAGACATCGGCGAGGCAACCCGCGCGCTGTTTGCAGACGCCGTGAAATCCGCAAAGACCGTCGTTTGGAACGGGCCTATGGGCGTGTTCGAGAACCCGACCCTCGCCGCAGGCACCATCGCCGTGGCGCAGGCGCTTGCCGATTCCGATGCCGTGACCATCGTCGGCGGCGGCGACAGCGCGGCTGCCTGCGAGCAGCTCGGCTTCGCGGACAAGATCACCCACATTTCCACCGGCGGCGGCGCAAGCCTCGAGTTCCTTGAGGGCTTGGAGCTGCCCGGCATCGCCTGCCTGCAAGACAAGTAAGATTGAAGGAGAATTACCGATGAACAGAAAATACCGCAAGACCCTGATCGCGGGCAACTGGAAGATGAATAAGACCCCCTCGGAGACTAAGGCATTTATGACCGAGCTGAAGGCACTGCTGCCGAAGGGCCGCTGGTGCGATATCGCGCTGTGCGTCCCCGCCGTGTGCATCCCCGCCGCCGTCCGCGCCATGCGTGAGACGAGAGTCGGCATCGGCGCGGAAAACTGCAACGCCAATGCTTCCGGCGCATACACCGGCGAGATCTCCACCGCCATGCTGACCGACGCGGGCTGCAAATACGTCATTATCGGGCACTCCGAGCGCCGCGCCATGGGCGAGACGGATGCGGAGGTCAACGCAAAGGTCAAGACCGTTCTGGAAGCGGGACTGATCCCCATCGTCTGCTGCGGCGAGAGCTTGGAGCAGCGCGAGAGCGGCATCACCGAGGAATGGATCACCATGCAGATCAAGCTTGCGCTTGCGGGAATTCCCGAGGAAAAGAGCCGCAAGATCGTCATTGCTTATGAACCGATTTGGGCAATCGGCACGGGCAGAACCGCCACCCCCGAGCAGGCGGAGCAGGTCTGCCAGCTCATCCGCGTTGTGGTGCGTAAGCTGTTCGGCTCGAAGAACGCCCGCGCGACCACCATCCTCTACGGCGGCTCCATGAACGAAAAGAATGCCTACGAGCTGCTGGCGCAGCCGGATATCGACGGCGGTTTGATCGGCGGCGCGAGCCTCGTCCCCGAGAAGTTTGTCAAAATCATCGAGGACGCAAACCAGCCCACGGCATAAAGAATCAGCAAATTGCACAAAACGCATCGGAGTTTTTCTCTGATGCGTTTTCTCTTTTTTATATTTTCTTAACAGACTTCGACGGCAAAATATGTTATACTGACTCTGTACGGCGGAGGCAGTCATAAGCCGGTGAAGGAACTACCTGCTGCGTGCAAACCTGTTCGTCCGTACCTACTAGTTTGTAACAGTTAAAAGTTGTGTATCAGCCTCTGTAGTAGGCAGTTA
>JBJDYD010000047.1:0-13606 GCA_051867015.1 Faecousia sp.
CGCCGTTGAACAAGTTCTGCCGATCCTTTTCAATAATAGCTGCCGGAGAAAACGGTACAATGATTTCTTGCTGTCCTTCTTTTGCTTGTCTGTTCATCTCGGCAACGACATCCTTTGCCCATGCTACAGGATCGTCATGCTCTTTCGCTAACTGTTCGTATGTTCCTAATTTTTTCACGATTCGGGTTGTACACTTGCCATCTTCGTTCCGATATCCTTCCAAAACATAGAACTGTTGTGCGTTTTTCGACTTCACTATATTGAGATGCATCCTTGCTCCTCCTCATATCTTTCTCAGATACTATTATAGCACAATATCGACAATACAACAAGAGCAAATCTAAAAATTGACAAAAAAATATAGACGCCGCAAGGCTTTGAGGGGTACTTCAGCGGTTTTTACTGTCAAAAACCCGGGAAATGCTTTCTTTTATTTGACAGCGCGCAGCTCCGGTGATATGATGATCGCAAAAGGAGGCGTTTCTATGGGAAAGGAACTTGAATATAAGCTGTTCGTGCCAAGCGAGGCGGCATTGCGGGAGATTTTGCAGGATGCGGACATTGCCGATTTGACCGACGGGTCATGGCGGGAAATGCCGATGAAAACAACCTATTACGATTCTTCCGACCGACGCTTCGGCAGACGGAACTGGACACTCCGCCGACGCATGGAGGGCGGGACCTCCGTTGTCTGCGTCAAAACGCCGGATAAAGCGTCACACACGCGCGGCGAATGGCAGGTCTGCGCCGACCGTTTGGACGATGCCGCCATGGAAGCGTTGCTTTTGGCAGGCGCGCCGCAGGAACTGCTGCTGCTCTACGGTGCGGGCGATATCTTTCCCGTCTGCGGCGCGGAATTCACGCGGAACTGCGTGATGCTGCAATTCCCCGACGGCAGCCGCGCCGAGCTTGCGGGTGACTGCGGCATCCTGCATGGTCAGACGGAGCGTTTGCCTTTTACGGAGCTGGAATTGGAGCTTTACGGGGGCGAACCCACCGAGATGCTGTCTCTGGTCTCCTTACTCTGCAAGCGCTACGGACTCACCGAACAGCCGAAGAGCAAATTTGCCCGCGCAAGATCGCTGAAATAAGTTCAAAGCCCTCCTAGGACACCCCTCGGAGGGCTTTGAAATAAAAAAGCAATTCGTTTTGCAATGTAGGGCGGGGACATGTCCCCGCCGCATGTAGGAACTACCGGCTGCGTACAAATTTGTTTGTCTATACCGTCTGCCGCTTCGCGGTCGGCGGGGACATGTCCCCGCCCTACAAGAGCGGCGCAAAACGGGTGTTAGGCAAACAGCTTGACCGACAGTATTGCCACGCCTAAAATGACGAGGATAATGCCCGTGGCGCGATTAAGAACCTTCGCAGGCGCTTTGTTTGCAAAACGGGCACCGATTCTCGCCCAGATCAACGTGAAGACGACGCACAGCGCCAGCGCCGGCAGGTCGGGCATTCCGCCGATAACAAAGTGGGAGATCGAGCCGGTCAGGGCGGTAAACGCCATGATGAACACACTCGTACCGACGGCGGTCTTCAGCTCATAACCGAGGACGCTCGTCAGCACCAGCAGCATCATAATACCGCCGCCCGCGCCGACAAAACCACAGATAAAGCCCACCAGCGAGCCGCAGATCACGGACTGGATGGCGCGCTTTTTCTTCGACACGCCCAGCATGGCTTCCTTTGTGGTCATCACGGGCTTCACAATAAATTTCACACCCATGAGCATCGTCATGATAACGGAGAAATTGCCCATCGTCGTGTTTGGCACAAGGCTGGAAACAAAACTGCCGACCAAGGTGAAGGTCAAAACGGCTGCCATCATGATCAGACCGTTTCGAACATCCAAATTCCCGTTTTTCTTATAGGTATAAGCCGAAACAGCGCTTGCCAGCACATCGGACGCCAGCGCGATACCGACCGCCTGATAGGCGTTCATATCCAAGAAGGTCACGAGCATCGGCGTAATGACCGCCGCAGCGCTCATGCCTGCAAAGCCCGTGCCGAGTCCCGCGCCGAGTCCGGCGAAAAAGCAGACAACGACTTTGATGAAAATATCCATACCGATTCTTCTTTCTTACTTCACGCCTGCAAACGGCTTATCCTCCGTTTGCAGCGCTTTTTTTGCCACTGAGAGCATCAGCTTGATACGGTTGAGCTGATTGACCTCACTTGCCCCGGGGTCATAGTCCACGGCGGCGATATTCGCGCCGGCAAAGGTTCTGCGGAGCTGCTTGATCACGCCCTTGCCGACCACATGATTCGGCAGGCAGGCAAAGGGCTGGATACAGACAATATTCTTC
Organism: Faecousia sp.; assembly: GCA_051867015.1. Taxonomy (GTDB): domain Bacteria; phylum Bacillota; class Clostridia; order Oscillospirales; family Oscillospiraceae; genus JAZOXB01. The sequence goes on from JBJDYD010000047.1 coordinate 2,307, forward strand.
GTGCCCTCTGTCAAAAGCTCCGCCATCTCTCCCGCGAGGAACCAGCCCTCGCCGTACTGATTGCCGAGGGACAGGATCGGCTTCGTCAGCTCCGCGATCTCCTCAATCGGCATAGACGGTGAGAAGCGGCTGCTCTCCTGCAAGGCGCGCGTCGCTGGCGAACGAATGGCACGAACCGCCCGCAATCCGACGCTTGAAACCGTGGCGCCCATTGCCGAGGTGCCGAGGAACTCGTGCTTATACTGTGCGTTATAGAGCGTGTAGCAGATAAAGTCCATCAGATCGGGGACGACCGCCTCCGCGCCCTCGCGCTCCAGCAGCTCCACCAAATAGTTGTTGGCAAGGGGCATATATTTGACCAGAATCTCGCCCACGACAGCAACCCGCGGCTTTTGCAGCGTCTCGTCGATGGGCAGCGCGTCAAAGTCCCGCACGATGCCCTTGCAGACCTCGGCGTAACGGTATTTGCTCTTGGGATCGGTCAAAGAGGCGATGCAGATGTCGCGCCATTTCCGGTGCAGCGCGTTTGCCGCGCCGGCTTCTTTCTCATACGGGCGCACGCGGTACAGGCAGCGCATCAGCAGGTCGCCGTAGACGACGGCGCGCATGGCCGCAAGCAGCATCGCGGGGGTGATCTTGAACCCGCTGTTTTTCTCCATGCCGTTGGCGTTGAGGGAGATCACCGGGATATGTGATAAGCCCGCCTTGTCCAGCGCACGGCGGATGAAGGCAACATAGTTGCTCGCGCGGCAGCAGCCGCCGGTCTGGGTCATCATGATTGCCAAATGATCGGTGTCGTACTTTCCCGAAAGAACGGCGGACATGATTTGACCGACCACGACAATGGACGGGTAGCACGCATCGTTGTTGACATATTGCAGCCCGACATCCACGGCGGCGCGGGTGTCGTTGTCAAGGATCGCCACATGATAACCGTAGCGGGTAAAGACCGGCTCCAAAATATCAAAATGAATCGGGCTCATCTGCGGCGCGAGGATGGTGTAGCCGTCCTTGCGCATCTGCTCGGTAAACTCCGTGCGCTGATAAGCGGCGGGACGCGGCTGTGCCGTGATTCCCTGCTCCTTGCGCAAACGCATCGCGGCAAGCAGGCTGCGGATGCGGATGCGCACCGCGCCGAGGTTGTTGACCTCGTCGATTTTCAGCACGGTATAGAGCTTGTTGCTCCCCTCCAAGATCTCGCAGACCTGATCGGTCGTAACCGCGTCAAGCCCGCAGCCGAAGGAATTGAGCTGGATCAGCTCCAAATCGTCGCGCTTGCGCACGAATTCCGCAGCAGCGTACAGGCGCGAATGGTAGACCCACTGATCGACCACCCGCAGCGGACGCTCCGGCTTGAAGTCAATGGGCAGGCTGTCCTCGGTAAAGACATCCAGACCATAGGAGGCGATCAGCTCGGGGATACCGTGGTTGATCTCGGGGTCAATGTGGTAGGGTCTGCCCGCCAGCACGATGCCGGCGCGTCCCTCACGCTCCATGCTTTCCAGTACCCGTTTGCCCTCTGCACGAATCTCCGCTTTTGCCTTTAACTGCTCCTCCCACGCCGCGTGTACCGCCGCACGGGTCTGCGAGGCGGGAATGTCCCACTCCTCGCTGCACAGGCGCACCAATCGCTTGGAGACGGTCTTTTCGTCCGTAAACGCAAGGAAGGGGCGCAGATAACGCACCTCGCCCTCAGTGACGGCGTCAATATTGTTTTTCAGGTTTTCCGGATAGGATACCACAATCGGGCAGTTGAAGTGATTCTGCGCGTCAGGCGTCTCCTGATGCTCGTAGAAGACACAGGGATGGAAGATCGTGCGGACGCCCTGATCGAGCAGCCATTGCACATGCCCGTGCGCAAGCTTCGCGGGATAGCATTCCGATTCGGAGGGGATCGTCTCCATGCCAAGCTCGTAGATTTTGCGGCTCGACAGCGGCGAGAGGATCACGCGGAAGCCGAGCTTGCGGAAGAAAGTCGCCCAGAACGGATAGTTCTCATACAGGTTCAGCACGCGGGGAATGCCAATCTCGCCCCGCGTCGCCTCCTGTGCGGAAAGGGGCGGATAGTCAAAGAGGCGTTTCCGCTTAAATTCGATCAAATTCGCTCCTTTTTCGCTCGTAACAGGTGCGCCGCTGCCTTTTTCGCAGCGGTTGCCCGTGATATAGCGCCGTCCGCCCGAGAACTTGTTCACCGTGAGCATACAGTGGTTCGAGCAGCCGCCGCAGCGCGCCGTGGAGGAGGTATAGGTCAGGTGCTCGATCTCCTCCAGCGGCAGCATCGTGCTTTTCTGCCCGCTGTAGCGCCGCTTTGCCAGCAGCGCCGCGCCGAACGCGCCCATGATGCCCGCGATGTCGGGGCAGACCGCCTCGACACCCGCGATCTTCTCAAAGGCACGTAAAACCGCGCGGTTATAAAATGTACCGCCCTGCACGACAACGCGCTTGCCCAAATCCTTCGCGTTCGAGAGCTTAATCACCTTGAACAGAGCGTTTTTGATCACGGAATAGGCAAGCCCCGCGGAGATATCCGCGAGCGCCGCGCCCTCTTTCTGCGCCTGCTTGACATTGGAATTCATAAACACCGTGCAGCGCGTGCCGAGATCGACAGGATGCTCGGCAAACAGCGCCTCCTTGGCAAACCGCTCTGCGGAATAGCCGAGGGAGTTGGCAAAGTTCTCGATGAATGAGCCGCAGCCGGAGGAACACGCCTCGTTGAGCAGTACCGTGTCAACGGAGCCGTTGCGCAGCTTAATGCACTTCATATCCTGCCCGCCGATGTCCAGCACGCAATCCACCTGCGGGTCGAAATAGGATGCTGCGGTGCAATGGGCAATCGTCTCAACCTCGCCCTCGTCCAAGCAGAACGCTGCCTTAAGCAGCGCCTCGCCGTAGCCCGTCGAGCAGGCGCGGGCAATGTAAGCGTCCTTCGGAAGCTGCTTCCGCAGCGCTGCGATGGCGGCTACGGCAGTGCGCACCGGGCTGCCCTGATTGTTCGCGTAGAAGGAGAACAGCAGCTCTCCCTCCTTGCCGATCAGGGCGAGCTTTGTCGTGGTCGAGCCGGCGTCGATGCCGAGGAAGCATTCGCCGCGATAGCTTTGCAGCTCACCCTTGGGCACGATTGCATTCGCGTGACGCAGGCAGAATGCGTCATATTCTTCGTGGTCGGCAAACAGCGGCGGCAGGCGCTTGATTTCAAACTGCATCTGCACGCCGGATTCCAGCCGCGTGAGCAGGTCGGAAAGCGCAACGGGCTTTGCCTCCTTGCTCTCCAACGCCGCGCCCATCGCCGCGAACAGGTGGGAATTCTCGGGATCCACTGTCGTCTCCGGCGTCAGGTGCAGCGTGCGCACAAACGCCTTTTTCAGCTCGGGCAGGAAGTGCAGCGGGCCGCCCAGAAACGCGACGCAGCCACGGATCGGCTTTCCGCAGGCAAGCCCGGAGATGGTCTGATTGACGACCGCCTGAAAGATCGAAGCGGCAAGGTCGGCTTTTGTCGCGCCCTCGTTGATAAGCGGCTGAATGTCCGTCTTGGCAAACACGCCGCAGCGCGCGGCAATGGGATAGATTTCTTTGTATTGCGCGGCAGCTTCGTTCAATCCCGCCGCGTCGGTTTGCAGGAGGGACGCCATCTGGTCGATGAACGAGCCGGTACCGCCCGCGCATACGCCGTTCATGCGTTCCTCCAAACCGCCTTTAAAATAGATGATTTTCGCATCCTCGCCGCCCAGTTCAATGGCGACGTCGGTCTGCGGCGCGACAAATTGCAGCGCCGAGGCGACCGCCACGACCTCCTGCACAAAGTCGATGTCCAGTGCCTTGCCCAAATTGATGGAGCCGGAACCGGTGATGCCTACGCGCAGGACGCAGTCACCGAGCTGCTCCTTTGCCTCCTGAAGAAGCTCCGCAAGCGTCTGCTGCGTGTGGGCACAGTGGCGGCGATAGCTGCCGAACAGCAGCTCACCGTTTTTATCGAGGACGACAAGCTTCACCGTGGTGGAGCCTACGTCAATCCCCGCTCTATATTCTCTCAAAAGAATGCCCTCCCGTCGCTTCAAGCGGATTGATCGAATTGGCTGTTATACAGTTTGGCGTAGAAGCCGCCGCGCGCCAGAAGCTGCTCATGCGTGCCGCTCTCTATGATATCGCCGTCGTTGAGTACCAGAATCAAATCGGCGTTTTTAATAGTGGAAAGGCGATGGGCAATGACAAAGGAAGTGCGATCCTTCATGAGTTCGTCCATTGCGCTCTGAATTTGCAGCTCCGTGCGGGTATCGACTGAGCTGGTCGCCTCGTCCAGGATCAGCATCGGGCGGTCGGCGATCATCGCGCGGGCAATGGTAAGCTGCTGCTTCTGCCCCTGCGAGAGGCTGACCTGATCGTTCAGGACCGTGTCATAGCCCTTCGGCAGTGTGCGGACAAAGTGATCCAGCCCGACCGCGCGGCAAGCAGCCTTCATTTTCTCCTCTGTTGCGCCCCGGGTGCAGTAGACGAGATTCTCGCGCACCGTGCCCTCAAACAGCCAGGTATCCTGCAAGACCATGCAGAAGCGGCTGCGCACCTCCTCGCGCTTGACGTCTGCGGTCGGCACGCCGTCGATCAGAATTCTGCCGCCCTGAATCTCGTGGAAACGCATGAGCAGATTGACGAGTGTCGTCTTGCCCGCGCCCGTGGGACCGACAATGGCGATCTTCTGCCCTGGCTTTGCCTTGGCGGAGAAGTCGTGAATGACGATCTTGTCGGAATCCTCATAGCCGAAGCGGACATGCTCGAATTCTACAGCGCCCTTCGTCTCGCCGAGGGAGGCGGTCTTTCCGCTCTCGTCCGCCATTTCCTCCGCTTCCAGGAACTCAAACACCCGCTCGCCCGCTGCGGCAGCGGATTGCAGCGTCTGCGCCGCCTGCGCAATCTGAGACAGCGGCTGCGTAAAGTAGCGGACATACATCATAAACGCCACGATCACCTCAAAGCCGATGCGCCCGTTCATCGTCAGCAGCGCGCCGACGACGCACACCGCGACATAGCCAAGGTTGCCGATGAAGCCCATAATCGGCTGCATCATGCCCGAAAGGCACTGCGCGCGGAAGCCGCTCTCGCGGAGCTTTTCATTCAGCTCGTCAAAGGTCTCCTGTGACTTTTTCTCGGCGTTGTATGCCTTAACGACCGTATGCCCCGAGTACATCTCCTCGATGTGCCCGTTGACCTCGCCGAGGTGGCGCTGCTGGCGCGCGAAATATTTCTGCGAATGCGCCATAATTGCCATCATCAGCGCAAAGCCCAGCAGCGTCGATAAGACCGCCGTCAGCGTCATGACAACATCCGTCAGGAGCATCATCAGAAGCGAGCCGAGCAGGAGCGTCACGGCGGAGACGAGCGTACCGATGCTTTGGTTCAGCGACTGGGAAATGGTATCAACATCGTTGGTCACGCGGGAGAGGACATCGCCCGTGGAGGTCTTGTTGTAATACCACATCGGCAGGCGGTTGATCTTCCGAGAGATATCGCCGCGCATTTTTCTGGACACACGCTGCGTCACCGTCGCCATAATGAAGTGCTGCAGGAAGCTCAAGATCGCACTTCCCGCAAAGAATGCCACCAGCGTGAAGCCGATGCGCGCGATTGCGTCCATATCGATGCCGGTCTGCATACCTTCCATGATCGTCTCGGTCATCTCGGAGACCTTGTCGGGCCCCATCAGCGTCAACACCGTGCCGACGGCGGCAAAGAGCAGCGCGACGATCATCGCAAACCAGTATTTTTTACAATAGACCAGCAGTTTTTTCCATGTGCCCGTAAAGTTTTTTGCTTTCTCGGGCGCAGCCTTTCCCGCGGAATGCGGGCCATGTCTCATATTCATTCTGCCAGCTCCTCCTTTGAAAGCTGCGAGTATGCGATCTGACGGTAGACCTCGCAGTTCTTCATCAGCTCCGCGTGCGTGCCGATGCCGGCAATCTTCCCCTCATCGAGGACGATGATGCTGTCAGCGTCGCGGATGGTGCCGATACGCTGCGCAACGATCAGCTTGGTGCTGTCCGCGCAGTCTCTTGCAAGCTGCCTGCGCAGCTCGCGGTCAGTCTTATAATCGAGGGCGGAGAAGGAATCGTCAAAGATCAGGATCTCGGGATGCCTGCAAACCGCTCTTGCAATCGAAAGCCGCTGCTTCTGTCCGCCGGAGAGGTTGCTGCCGCCCTGCGCGATATAGCCGTCATAGCCCTCGGGCAGCTTCTCGACGAATTCCGCCGCCTGCGCGGTGTAAACCGCCTCAACCACATCGGAACTCTTTTCCTTTGCGTCGTTTCCGAAGGCGACATTGCTGCGCACCGTGCCGGAGAACAGCACCGCCTTCTGGGAAACATAGCCGATCTTGTCGCGCAGCGCCTCCTGGGTATAGCTGCGCACATTCACGCCGTCGACCATAATCTCGCCCTCGGTCGCGTCATAAAAGCGCGGCACAAGGTTGACCAGCGTGCTCTTGCCGCTGCCCGTCGCGCCGATGATGGCGACGGTCTGCCCGCGGTGGGCGGTAAAGCTGATGTTTTGCAGCATATCATGCTCTGCGCCGGGATAGCGGAAGCAGACATTGCGGAATTCGATCTCGCCCTGTGCGCCAAAGCCTGTATCCGTAACCGTGCCGTCCTCGATGGAGAGCGGCGTGTCCAGAACCTCCAAAATACGCTTGGCGGACACCGACGCGCGCGGCAGGAGGATAAAGATCATCACAAGCAGCATGAACGCCATGACAACCTGCATCGCGTATTGGGAGAAAACAATCATGTCCGAAAACAGTGTGATCTTCTCCGTCACCTGCGCGCTGTTGATCAAAGCCGCGCCGATCCAATAAATCGAAAGACTCAATCCGTTCATCACGAGCTGCACCGACGGCATCAGAATTGCCATTGCCCTGCCGGTAAACAGGTGCGTCGCGGTCAGCGTCTCGTTGCTCTCATCGAATTTCTTCTCCTGATAGCCCTCGGCGTTGTAGGCGCGCACGACGCGCAGACCGGTCAGATTCTCCCGCGTGACACGGTTGAGATCGTCCGTCAGGCGCTGGAGCTTCTTGAACTTCGGCAGCACCAGCAGCACGGCAAGCGTGGCGACAAAGATCAAAATCGCGACCGCGACTGCTGTGGAGATCGTCCACTCCGCGCTCTTGTTCGAGATCTTGGTGATTGCCCATGTTGCCATGATCGGCGCCTTAATGATGGATTGCAGACCAAGCACAATCAGCATCTGCACCTGCGTGACGTCGTTGGTCGTGCGGGTGATGAGGCTTGCCGTAGAGAATTTGCCGATCTCCTCCATGGAGAATGACTGCACCTTGGAAAACAACCTGCCGCGCAGCGTCGCGCCGAAATTCGTCGCGACCCGCGCCGCAAGCACCGCCACGCCGACGGAGGAGAGCAGACTGCCGAGGGCACACAGCAGCATTTTGCCGCCCGCGCTCAGTACCTCGCGCATCAGGCTGCCCTCCGATTTGACAAGCGTTGTGATCTCCGACATATAATCCGGCAGCCGAAGATCGAGCCAGACCTGAATGACAATAAAGCCGACCGCGCAGGCAATCAGCCCCCAGTCCTTCTTTTTCAGGTTTTTCAATATTCTAACCATCGCTTCAGAGTCCTTTCCGAATACACTGTATGCCGAAATTATATCGACGGAATCTAAACTGAAACGAAACAATCCGAACGGAGGAAATCGCTCCCTCCGTTCGGATTGTTTCATATTGGGGTTGGGACGCAAAGCTGCTCTCCCGTTTGTCATTGCGAAGCCTGTGCGCGCACCGGCTGTGGCAATCCTATAAGGGCACCGTCCATGGGTTGCAGTCCTACTTTTTCTTCTTTTTCTCGTTTTTCTCCAGCGAATCGCGCAGGTTTTTCAAATGCTCCGACAAGGGGACATCCGAACGCAGCGGGAACAAAAAGCGCGGGCGCTGCTTTCTTTTATCCTGGGCGCTGCGGACATAGGCTTTCAGATGCTCATAGCGCACGATGACCTCATTGCTCTTTGCAAACGCACGGATTCGGCTGACAAGATGCGTCGAATAGGCAACGTCGATCAGGAACACGCCGAAAAACAGCCCGATGAAAAACGAAAACGCCAAATTCCGCGAGAGCCACGCCAAGGCGCTGAGAATGTGCGGGTGGATCAAAAAATAGTATGCCGCGCCCAGCACCGCCCAGATCAGGGAGAATTTCGGGCAGATCAAACCTTGGATATTGCCCCACTCCCTGCGGTAGTCCCACAGGCGCACCTTGAAGACCTTGAGGCTCAGGATGCCCGCGATGTACTCGATCAGCGTCATGCAAACCGCCATGGCGAGGAACAGCAGCGTCTTGCTCCAAAACGGATTGAGTCCCGTCTCCGGTTCCAGCGAAGCGATCAAAAACAAAAAGCAAAGTCCGAAGCCGTAAAGCGGGATATAGGGTCCCACGCAAAAGCCCGGGTTGATCCACTTGCGCTCCGGATTGGCAGACGAGATGAAGCGGCGGAACAGCAACTCCGCCACCCAGCCGATCACGGAACCGATAAAGAAAAGAAATGCCAGCACCAGCCAAATATTCATGCCCGTTTTCCTCCTTCTTCGCCGTTTTCCGAGAGGGTCACTGTAAAGGTCGTGCCGCCGTTTTCACTGCGCACCTCCACCGTGCCTTGATGCAGCTCGACCACACGCTTGACGATGGCAAGCCCTATGCCGTTGCCCTCGGAGGAATGTGAGGTATCCGCCTGATAGAATTTGCGGAAGATTTTCTCCTGCTCCTCCGGCGGGATTGTCTCACCCGCGTTGCGCACGCTGACGGAAAGCCGCCCTGCGCGCTCCGCAATCGTGACGCCGATTGTTCCGCTCTCGGGTGAGAACTTGATCGCATTCTCAATCAGATTGATCCAAACCTGCTTCAGCAGCTCCTCATTCGCCGTAATCCGATGCTCCCCCAGTTCCAGCTGCCATTGCAGTCCTTTTTTTGACCACTTCCGTTCGAGCAAAAGGATGCTCGCGCGAAGCTGCTCTGAGAGATTGTATTCGGTTTGATCGGTCAGGATGCTCTGATTCTCAATCTTCGTCAGATTCAGCACATTCGTCGCCATATAGGAAAGGCGCATGGACTCCTCTTCGATAATATCCAGGTATTCCGCGCGCTGCTGCTCCGTGAGATTCCCGCGTTTGAGCAATTTGGCAAAGCCCGCGATGGAGACAATCGGCGTTTTAAACTCGTGAGAAAAATTATTGATGAAGTCCGAGCGCAAAAGCTCGGTATTTTGCAGCTCCTGCGCCATTTTGTTAAAGCCGTCGGATAACTCCGTATAGGCAGGAATGTGCGCATACGGCTCGTGAAATTCCAGCCTTGTCTCAAGCTCCCCTGAAGCAAGGCGCTGCATCTGCGCGATCAGGGAACGGATCGGTCTTAACGCAAAGCGCCCTGAGATTGCCATAAGGACCGTGCCGATCAAAAGGCTCGCCGCAGCCATATAAAAAATCAGATAGTACATTCGCGGCGGTGTGGTCAGCACGCCCGTCCGCACAAGCAGGAACACCGCGCCGCCGCCGAGCATCAGTGCCAAAAACAAGACAAGGAAAATGAGTACTGACAGCAGCACCGTCACCGTGATACGGCCTTTGATCCGTTTCATACCTTTTTTACCGCCTTATATCCCAGTCCGCGCACGGACTCGATCTCAAATTCGTCCCAGCCCTCGAAGCGTCTGCGGAGTCTGCCGATGTGTACCGTCACCGTCTCCCAGCCCGTCTCACTGCTTGCGCCCCAGATCTCATCCATGAGCTGAATGCGCGTGAAAATTTTCCCCGGATAGGACAGGAGCTTATAAAGAAGCTGAAATTCCTTCTGCGGCAGCTCCTGCGTCTCTCCCGCGCGGTTCACCGTCATGGAATCATAGTCCAGCGTCACATCTCCGATCACAATTTTTCGTTCGCTGGCGATTTTCGCCCGCCGCAGCAGTGCGCGAATTCGAAGGAGCATTTCCTCCTCGTCAATCGGCTTGGTCATATAGTCGTCCGTCCCCGCGAGGAAGCCTTTTCGCTTGTCCTCCGGGAGCTGCTTGGCGGAGATCATAAGGATCGGCAGCTCACTCTGCGCCGCGCGGAGGGTCTTGGTAAATTCGTAGCCGTCCATTTTCGGCATCATAATATCCAACACCACGAGATCAATATGCTCCCTGTCCAAAACCTCGAGCGCCTCCTCCCCGTTTTCGGCGGTAAACACGGTATAGTTCTCCGCCTCCAACACCGCTTGCAGCAACCGTCTGGTATTCTTATCATCATCCGCAACCAAAATTCGAAACACAAAAATCACCCCTATCCCGATTTGTAGGGCGGGGACATGTCCCCACCGGTGCAGAAACCACCAAATGCGTACAAAACTACACCCGGAGATTGCCACGGGCGCAAGCGCCCTCGCAATGACAAACAAGGTGCCCCTCCCTATCATTGCGAGGAGCGCAGCCGTTCGCGAGAAACGAGCGTTACGGATGCGGCATACCCCCTGCACAGCCGTTGGCGACGAAGGAGCCTTACGGATGTGGCGTGCCCCTTGCGGGTATTGCGGGTGCAATCTCATGCAGGCACCGATTTTGCGCCTTTACCATGGAATTATAGCACAGCAGACTTTCTTTTTCCACCCGTTTCGCGCTTCCTCGCTTTTTTTCTTGCCAAAGCGCCCTCAACGCGGTATGATAAGAAAAAAACGACAGGGAGGCGCACAATGGAACGCATTCTTCTCGTAGAGGACGACGGCACAATCGTCGCCGCGCTGACACAATTTTTACGTTCCGAGGGCTTTTCCGTGCAAAGCGCATCCGGTCAGACGGAGGCGCTTGCCGCCATGGAAGCTGCGGAATTCGACCTTGTCCTGCTGGATGTCGGTCTGAAGGACGGCAACGGTTTTTCGATCTGCTCCGCAATCAAGCAGCGCACCAAAAGCGCCGTGATCTTTCTCAGCGCCTCAGGGGACGAATACAGCGTCGTCACGGGGCTTGACCTCGGCGCGGATGATTATATTGCCAAGCCCTTCCGCCCGCGCGAGCTGATCTCGCGGATCCGCAGCGTTTTACGGCGCACAGGCAGAGCGCAGTCTGTGATCGAGCTGGGCAGCGTCCGCGTGGACACTGACCGCGCCGCCGCGACCAAAAACGGCGTTGATCTCAACCTCTCCGCGTTGGAATACCGGCTTTTGTTGGTCTTTCTCAACCACCGCGGTATAACGCTCAGCAGGGCGAAGCTTTTAGAGGAGATTTGGGATGTCGCAGGCGATTTTGTCAACGACAATACACTCACCGTCTATATCAAGCGT
>JBJDYD010000048.1:0-13381 GCA_051867015.1 Faecousia sp.
CACCATAAAAAACACGACGCCGTTGACAGCGTCGTGTTTTTTATAGGGTTCAGATGCCGCTATTATGCGATATCACGGTACAAGAAGGTCACAACCTGCGCTCTGGTACAGGTATCGTTAGGGCTGAATGTGGTAGAGGATGTACCGCTGGTGACCTTGTTTTCAACTGCCCAAAGAACCGCTGTGTAATAATAGCTGCCGGATTTTACATCTCTGAACGGATTGCCGGAGTTTTTGGGCGTGGGGGTGCCTTCATAGCGCCACAGGAAGGTCACAACCTGCGCTCTGGTGCAGCTCTCATCCGGGCTGAATGTGGTGGAGGATGTGCCGCTTGTGATTTTATTTTCGACTGCCCACAGAACCGCCTTATAGTAATAAGCTCCACTCTTCACGTCTTTGAACGGATTATGGCTGCTCTTGGGATTCGGGGATCCGGCAGCTCTCCACAGGAAGGTCACGACCTGCGCTCTGGTGCAATTCGCGTTCGGACTGAACGTTGTTGCGGAAGTGCCGGAGGTCACATTGTTGCTGACAGCCCATCTCACGGCATCGGCATAGTATTCATTGGCGGGAACATCTTTAAAGGGCAGCGGTTCAGGTGTTGTCTCTGTGGTGAATGCCACGAAGGTATAGCCGTTCTTTTCTGCATAGGTCTGTGCAGTCGAATTGCGATTGCCGTAAATGGTTGTCGTACCGGCAACACCCAATGTGTCTTTATTCGAATCAATTGTGCAGTTACGATTGAGAACTTCAATCTTCGCCAGTTTCTTACAGCCGTAAAACGCTTGATAACCCACGCTGTCAACGCCTACGGGAAGCGAGATGGCAGGCAAGCTTCTGCAATTCGTAAACGCGTTGCTTTCGATGGCAGATAACTTCGATGTCCCCGTATAAGTAACCGAATTTAAATCAAAACAGTTTTCAAACGCGCGTTTTTTGATCTCTGTGACAGATGCGCCGATCTTCACAGACCGAACTCTGGCATAATTATTTTGATCGCATAGGAACATATACGCCGGAATCGTGGTAACACCTTTATTGAATTCAACCGCAATTCCGTTTTCTGCGTATTTGCCGGCATCAAAAAATGTGTTGCCGTAGGAATCGAAATTTGACAGGTTTTTGGCATTTACCGTTATACTTGACAGCGCCGTGCAGTTATAAAATGCCCGATATAAAACCGCAGATAGATTTGTAGGCAGGGTCAGTGTTGTCAGTGCGGTGCAATTCTGGAACGCATTACTTCCGATTTTCTCCAATTGGGCAGGCAAAAGCAATTGTCCGACTGCACTGCAGTTTGCAAATGCGTAGCTGCCGATTTCCTTCAATCCGTCTCCCCACGAAATCGTAGAAAGATCGGTACAATTCTGGAAAGCTGACTTGCCGATTGTCGCGACATCGTTGCCAAACGCTACGCTCTTCACACGCGCCCAATTATTTTCCGAGCAAGAGAACATATAAGCAGGAACTGTTGTAACGCCGCTCTCGAAGGTAACTGAAATTCCGTTGGGTGCATATCTGCCGGCATTATAGAAAGTATTGCCGGAGGAGTCAAAATCAGCGAGCGCTGTCGCGTTGACTGTTATATTTTCAAGGGCAGTGCAATTATAAAAAGCTTTGTAACGAACCCTTGCCAGCTTTTTGGGGAGTGTTACGCTCTTAAGGCTGGTGCAATTCTGGAATGCATTGTTTTCAATCATTTCCAAACCGGTTCCCCATGTGACCGTTGTTAAGTCAATACACCCCTGAAATGCATAGCTTCCAATCGAAACAACATCGTTTCCGATGGAGACGCTCTTTACTCTCGCATAATAATTTTCACTGCAATTAAACAGAGCGTCGGGAATTGTCGTTACACCGGCGGAAAAAACCACCTTAATTCCGTTAGCCGCGTATTTACCTGCATCATAGAACGTATTATCCGTCGAGTCACATTTGAATTTGGTAGAATTGACGGTAATATTGGACAGCGCCGTGCAGCCATAAAACGCCCGGTAACCCAGACTGGACAGATTCTTAGGAAGCGTCAGGTCCGTCAGTGCCGTGCAGTTTTGGAACGCATTTCTCTCGATGGTTTCCACGGACGCGGGTAACGGAAGCTTGCTCAAAGAGCTGCAATTCTGAAAGGCATAGCTGTCAATCCTGATAATCCCGCTGCCCCAAGTGATATCCGCCAGCGCTGCACAATTCTGAAATGCGGCATATCCAACGGTAGTTACATTGTCGCCGATCTTTACGCTTGTTACTTTGGCGCTATTATCGGCATTGCAAGCAAACAAATACGCCGGAATCTGCGTAACAGACTTTCCGAATGACACAGAGACACCGCCGCTTGCATACCTTCCGGCGTTGTAAAAGGTATTCCCGGAGGAATCAAACGCGGAGAGATTGGCAGCATTGATTGTGATTGTCGTAAGCGCAGTACAATTGTAGAAAGCCCTATAGCCTACCGTTGCAAGCTTCTCTGGCAAGGTAACACTTGTCAAGCTTGTGCAATTCTGGAACGCATAGCTGGAGATCTCTTCCAATCCGGATCCCCACGAAACCGTCGTCAGGTCAAGGCAATTAATAAACGCACCGGACCCAATGGAAACCACGTCGTTTCCGATTGTAACGCTCTTGACTCTGGCATAATTGTTTTCGTCGCAATAAAACATATCTTTCGGAATCATCGTGGCATTGTTGCCAAATGTAACCGAAATGCCGTTGGCCGCATATTTGCCTGCATTGTAGAAGATATTGCCGGAAGTATCCACATCGGTGAGCTTTGTGGAATTCACTGTAATCTGAGAAAGGGCAGTGCAGTTATAGAATGCATGATAGCCGATTCCGTAAAGATTCTCCGGCAGAGTAATGGCGGCTAAATTCGAGCAGTTCTGAAAGCAATAAGACTCAATTTTCTCCAATGTTTTAGGCAGCGTAACAGAGGTTAACACAGCATTGTCGGAAAACAGATTTCGACCGAGTGCTGTAACGCGATAACCGTCAATCGTTTCCGGAATTTCCACACTGGATGCATTGCCGGAGTATGCCGTTATTGTGGCATTTCCGTTGGAAATCGTGTAAGTCCACGATCCGCTAACCGTTCCTTTTTCCGTTGCTCCCGATGCCGATGCCGTAACTGCAAAAATTGCGCAGATCATCAGCAGGAGTGCAACCGCAACCACGATACGCTTTTTCATAAAAACCTCCTATTTTTTAGCGCATATTGCGCAAGATTACATTGCAGTTCTCTCACCGTGCAGCATCTTAAGCCCGTATGTTCGCCGCAGGTGAGTGCTATATGCACGAACGTTCATTTTATGCGTTTCCTATTCAAGTGTAACGAAAATGACTTTATATAGCTTTAGATTCACTCGGTTGATTGGTTTTGTTCTAATTAAGTGTAGCATTCCAAATTTGAAAAATCAATGCTTCTTACCAAAAAAACTCGGATATTGTTATAAAAAGCAACGCAGGTCATTTGTATATCGTGCTTTACGCGCAGCTCGATTTCCATCACCGAAAGCGTTTCTGTTCCATTGGCACTTACCAAAGTCCCCATACACAAGCTACGAATATTGTGCCGGCTTTCCTTTGCAGCGGTGCATCATGCCGCGCGGAGCTTTCATTGACGTTCGTGGGACTGATGCTTCGTTTTGGAATAGATATCCCATATCCGAGGGGTTTGCGGCGCACGGGCGGTACGGGTAACGCAATGGGTGCCGCTTGCGTAGGCCTGTGCCACGGACGGCGGCGTGGTATTGATAAAAAAACATGGCGCGAATGCGTTCGCGCCATGTTTTTCATTATTTTCAGCGTTCGTAAAGTTGGGTCAGGCGGCGAATTTGGGCGGCGAGTTCGGGGGTACAGGCGCCTTTTTCCACGCGCCAGCTCCAGTTATCGGTGCTGAGCGTGCCGGGGAGGTTCATTCTTGCCTCCGCGCCCAGCGCCAAATAGTCTTGCAGCTGCGCGATGAAGGTATCCGCCACGCTTGCCATGCCCCAGCGCAGGATGCCCATGCGGCATTCCTCGCGGGAATTCACGCCGAGATATTCCATGACGTAGGATATTACCTCGTCCGACTGCCCTTGCAGCCATTGCACCAGCGTCTCATTATCGTGGGTGCCGCTGTAGCAGATGCAGTTGCGCTCATAGCGGTGCGGGAGGTAGTTGGTCGGCTCACGCGGGTCGAAGGCGAACTCCAGCACCTTCATGCCGGGGTAGCCGGAATCCCGCTGCAAACGGATCACGTCCTCCGTCAGGAAGCCTAAATCCTCCGCGATCAGGTGGAGCTGCGGGAACGCCCCATGGAGCGCGTTGATAAAATCGTGATCCGGTCCCTTGACCCAATGCCCGTTCCGCGCGGTGGTATCTCCGTAGGGGACGAACCAATAGCTCTCCAGCCCGCGGAAATGGTCGATACGGATGATATCAAAGAGTCTTGAAGCCGCGGCGATGCGGCGCTTCCACCACGCAAAGTCATCCTGCCGCATTCTGTCCCAGTTATAGAGCGGATTGCCCCAGAGCTGTCCGTCTGCGGAGAAGTAGTCCGGCGGGCAACCGGCGACGCCGATGGGTGTGCCGTCTTGATTCAACTGGAACAGCTCGGGATTCGCCCACACATCGCAGGAATCATAGGGCACATAAATGGGCAGGTCGCCGATGATTTGGATGCCTAACCCATGGACGTAATTCCGCAGCGCGTCCCACTGGCGGAAGAAGAGGAATTGCAGGAATACGAAGAAATTCACATCCTCCGCGAGAACGGTTGCGTAGGTATCCGTTGCGCCCGGATAACGCAGGCGGATCTCTTCGGGCCAATGCTCCCATGACACCATGCCGCGGCTGCGCTTGACCGCCATGAACAGGGCGTAGTCCTCCAGCCACGGGTTTTCGTTACGGAAGCGGCGGAGCTCCTCTGCGTAACGATCTCTGCCGCGCTCATAGGCACGATAGAGCAGGTCAAAACGGACGCTGAACTGGAAGCCGTAATCCACGCGCTTTTCGTGCGCGCTCCAATCCACGGCGTTTACCTCCTCCTGCAAAAGCAATCCGTCCGCAATGAGGATATCGAGGTCAATAAAGTAGGGATTTCCCGCGCAGGTGCTGAACGACTGATAGGGACTGTCGCCGTAGCTGGTGGGACCGATGGGCAGAATCTGCCAGTAACGCTGTCCTGCCGCATGGAGGAAATCCGCGAATTCATACGCCGCCTTGCCCAAGGTGCCGATACCGTAGGGCGAGGGCAGCGAGGAAATGTGCATTAAAATGCCGCTTGCTCTCATTTGTGTATGTCAATCCTTCCGGAAAATTTCGTGCTGGGGGTGGTTTTTGGTATACGTGCAGCTATCTGCATTAGATCGCCACGTCGCTGCGCTCCTCGCAATGACACGGGGAAGGAAGCTTTTGCAGATTGGAAGTTCCTTCACTGACTTATTGCATCCCCACCCTACCAATGGAAGCCGCGCGGAGCACTTCACGATTCAACGAACCCGCAATGACTACGCGTGGGTGGTTGATTGCCGATCCTACAAGGGAGCGGAGAGGCGCTTGACGCTGTCTTGGACGGCAAGCTCGAAGGGAACTTTCTCGTGCCGCGCGGGGCTTTTCTCCTCGAGCGCTTGCAGCAGAAGCTCCACACCCCGCCGCGCGAGCTGTTCGGCGTCCTGCCGGATGGTAGTGAGCTTCGGGATATAATACTCTCCAAGCGCCAGTCCGTCGAAGCCGACGACGGAAATATCCTCCGGCACGCGCAGACCGCTGTCCCGCAGCGCACGCATCGCGCCGATTGCCATCACATCTGACATGGCAAAGATCGCCGTCAGCTCCTGTGTGCCCACCAATCTCTGCGCCGCGGCATAGCCGTCGGCAAAGGAATAGCGCGCGGTGGCACACTGCGTCTCGGAGAGCGTCATGCCGTGCGCGGCAAAAGCGCGGCGGCAGCCCTCATAACGCAGCCAGCTTAAGCCGGAATAGATCAGGTCGCCGTTGATGATCCCGATTCTGCGGTGCCCCTGCGCGAACAGATACTCCACGGCGCACTGCGCAGCGGCTATATCGTCCGTTGTAACAGAGGAGAGATTGCGGAAGCCTAACGCGGAGGCATCCGAGGTCAGCAGGACGCTGGGCACGCGAATGCCGCCGAAGCTCTGCGCAAAAAGTTGCGTATCGCCGCCGAGGAAAAGAATCCCCAGCGGCTTTTTCTCTCTACAGCAGCGCAGCGCGTGCTGCACGGCATCCTCACTCTCATCGACATAATCCACCGTCAGCGGATATTGCGTTTCCGTGAGCAGACGCTGGATATGCTCGATCATCTGGGCAAATAATTCGTTCTGCCGACCCGTGACGACGGCTAATATGCCGTCGCCATGGGTCTGGCGCAATTGCTTTGCGTTGGCATTGAGTTGAAATCCGCTTTTCTCGACATAGGCAAGGATCGTCCGCCTTGCGCGCTCACTGACATTCGGTTGCCCGTTCAAGACGCGCGAGATCGTGCCGACGGAGTAACCGGTCTCCTTCGCAAGGTCTTTGATTGTCATAAATCAGCCCTTGACGGCACCTGCCGCAACACCCTTGATGATGTGCTTTTGGCAGAACAGATAGACAATGATGATCGGCAGGAGGCTGAACATCATAACCGCCATTGTCGCGCCAAGGTCAACCGAACCGTAGCTGCCCTGCAGATACTGGACGTGGATGGGGATGGTCTTATACTTATTGATGTCAAGCACAAGGGTCGGGAGCAGATAGTCGTTCCACACCCACATGACCTCAAGGATGCCCACCGAGATCAGCGTCGGCTTGAGCATCGGCAGAACAACCATAAAGAAGGTACGGATGGGCCCGCAGCCGTCGATGGCTGCCGCCTCCTCGATCTCAAGGGGCAGGCTCTTGACAAAGCCCGTAAACATAAAGACCGCAAGACCCGCGCCGAAGCCGAGGTAGATGATCGGAATCGTCCAAGGCGTATTCAGACGCAGATCGGTTGCCACGGTAACCAGAGGGAACATAACCATCTGGAACGGGACGATCATGGAGAAGACGCACGCGAAATAGAAGATCTTCGTGAAGCGGCTGCCCACGCGGGAGATGTACCAAGCGGACATCGAGGTGCACAGCAGGATCAGAAACGCGGACATCAGCGTGATCACAAGGCTGTACAGCAGGGACTTGTAGAAGGGATAGTTGCCGAAAGTCGCGCCCTTGATATAGTTGTCCAAACCGACGAAGGTTTCGCCGTTGGGCAGGGCGAAGGTATCGGTATTGATGGCGCTGTTGAGCTTAAAGGAGTTAATCAACACGAGGATGATCGGCAGGATATAAGCCACACAGACAATCGCAAAGAGGATCGTCAAGATTGTGCTGCCGACCTTGCTCTTCTTTTTTACCTTAACTGCGCCGCTCGGCGTCGCAAGCTGCTGACTGGTCATCATTGCTGCACCTCCTTCTTTCTGGTCGCGCGGAGCTGGATCAGCGCGAGGACTGCGACGATGATAAAGAAGACCACCGCCTCCGCCTGCGCGGTGCCTTTCCACTTGTTGTTGATGTTGTTGGTATTATAGATGTGCAGAGCAAGCATCTCCGTTTGCAGAATCCGCGTGCCGGGGAGCTTCGGGGAACCGCCGGTGAGCGCGAAGTTCTGGTCGAAGAGCTTAAAGGAGTTCGTCAGGGTCAGGAACATACAGATCGTGATGGACGGCATGACGTTCGGAATCGTGACGCGCCAAAGCGTCTGCCAGCGGTTCGCGCCGTCGATCTTCGCAGCCTCAAGCATGTCCTCGGGGACAGCCTGCAGACCCGCGATGTAAATGATCATGATGTAGCCGATCTGCTGCCATGCAACCAGCACAACCAGCGTCCAGAAGCCGACGTTTGCATTGGTCATGTAGCTCGAACCGAGCACGGCATCAAAGATCAGCTTCCAAATATACGCAAGGACAATGCCGCCGATGAGGTTCGGCATGAAGAAGACCGTGCGGAAGATGTTGGAGCCTTTCAGCTTCTGCGTCAGCGCATACGCCAGCGCAAAGGCAAACACGTTAATTAAAATAATGGAGACCACCGCATAAATGGTGGTAAACCCAAAGGCGTACCGGAAGCCCTCGTCTTGGAACGCCTTGACATAGTTGGTAAAGCCGTTCCAAGTGAAGTCAATCGGCGAGGAGAAGCTGCTGAAGGAGCGGTAAATACCAAGCAGGAACGGCCAAAGGAAGCCGATAAAGAACGCCGCAAGCGTCGGGAGGATGAACAGCGGGAACGCACGCTGCATCGGTCTGCGGAGCAGCTTACTGCTATGCGCCGCCGGATCCACCTTGGGGGCGAACTTCAGCATTTGACCGCGGCGCTTATAATAATAGATAAAAATCGGCGCAGCAATCAGCGCAAGAAACACGACTCCGCCAATCACGGCAGCCAGCCAGTTGACCGCGGGGGCAGCCGCCCACTCTGCGGCGCCGTAGCCGTCGGTCAGGTAGTTTGCGCGCATCACGCGGAGCTGATCCATCGGATACAGCCCGAGCCACTTCGCGTTCAGGCAGCCGCAGACCATCGCGGTGAAAATCGTGTCCATGACGAGCATGGTGGCATTTGCGTTAAAGCCGCTCCGCTTTTTGAGCTTTCCCGACGTCACAAGCGCCGTGATCGCGCAGAAAAGTCCAAACAATGTGGGTATGATGATGGTCAGGGCAGCCTTATTCTCAAGCTTTGCAAAATTGAACAACACGGCGATGCCGAAAGCAAAGCCGAGAAGCCCGAGGATGCCGCGGACAAGCAGCCATACGCTATAAACAGTATTGAACCGGAAGGAAAGCGGAGTTTTTTCAAGCAAAACGGTCTCTTCGTTCTGCATTTTTGTTTTCATCTACCATTGCCTCCTTTTCATTTTTTATAGATAAAAATACCACAGGGCGGCAGGGGCATACCTCCGTCCTGCAACGAAAGCAAGACATTGCAGGGCGAAGGTATGCCTCCGCCGGCACAAGGGGGCGCTGAAAGAAATCAGGGCGGGCATTTGCCCGCCCCTTAAATTGCAGTGTTCAGTTCGGTGAAAAATCAGCCGTTCTGGAGCTCCCATTCGGTTGCCCAGCCATCGACGAACGCGGTGACGACATCGTCCCAAGAACCGCCGGCGGTGGAGTAAGCCATGAGTGCGTCAACGACGCCCTGTCTCCAGGAGTCAACGTTCGGAGTGTAGTTGAATGCCCAAGCGACATTGTACTTGCCCTCAGCAAACAGCGCATTCGCAGCGTTGAAGAAGACGTTCTCGGATTCCTTCGCGTTCTTGAAGGGGATCGGGCCAAACTGCTCGGCCATCATCTTCGTGCCCTCGTCAGAGGTAACAACCCAGTACAGGAAGTCGAGCGTAGCCTGCTGATCCTCAGCAGAAGCCTTGGAGTTGACTGCCCAGCAGTTCTCGGTGCCGCAGCACAGAGCGGAGTTCTCTTCGCCTTCCACGCCGCAGTAGATCGGGATCATGGTGAGGTCTTCGGGGTTCATGAAGAACGCCTTGGTTTCGTCGTTAACGAGGTTGTTGTATTCCCAAGTGCCGTTCTGGAAGAAGACAGCCTTGCCGGTGCCGAATTCAGCCTCGGACTCGTCGCCGGTCTTCGGACCGATCTCAGCGGGAGCGCAGGTGGAGTTGTTGATGTACAGATCCCAAATCGCCTTGAAGTTGTCAAGGTAATCGGAGGTGATGGTAGCGGACTCAGCGCCGACGCCCTGATAGTACAGAGGCATATTGGCGAGGTGGCCGGAGAATCTCCAGGAAGAGGAGCCGTCCAGACCTGCGGAGGAGAATGCGGAGAAGCCGAGCTCCTCGGAGCGAGCGGTGATGTCCTCAGCGACAGCCTTCAGGGAAGCGAAGTCGGTGATGTCGGCAACACTGTAGCCTGCCTCAGCCAGCAGAGCGGTGTTGACGATGATGCCGTAAGCCTCATAGCAGTAGCCTGCGCAGTAGGTGACGCCGTCCTTCTTCAGGTTGAAGTCCTCGGTGGTCATCTCGTTCAGGAACGCGGTGCCGTCGAGCGGGAGGCAATAGTCCTGCCAGGTTTCCAGACCGGCGAGGTTGCCGCACTGGAACAGGGTGGGAGCGGAGTCCTTGGACATTTCGGCGGTCAGGGTGTCGGAGTACTGGCCGGAAGCGGCAGTAACGACCTTGACGGGCACGCCGGTCAGCGCGGTGTAGGTAGCTGCGAGCTCCTGCCAAGCGGCATCGGCTTCGGGCTTGAAGTTCAGGTAGTAGACGGAGCCGGTTGCTGCGGGCTCGTCGCCGCCTTCGGTGGTGGGAGCTGCCGTGGTGGTGGGAGCAGCTTCGGTGGTGGGAGCTTCTGTCGTCGGGGTCTCGGTGTCACCGGCGCAGCCGGCAAACAGGCAAGCGACCATCGCAAGGGACAGAAGCAAAGCGATGAGTTTCTTCATTTTCATTCCTCCATAAATTTTTAATCGTGAAACGATTTATTTTTGAGATTGGAAACGATTCCAACCCCAGCTGAATTCAGTATAACCTGTTTCGTTTTATTTTGCAATCCTTTTCTGCATCAAAAAAAAAGTTTTCGCATTTTAGATAATTTTGTTGATTCGGATTTGTGCATTTTCACAATTTTTTGGAGCCTCTGCCAAGTCGGCTGCGGCGGTTGGCGGGAACTTTTACCGCAAAGCGGCGCGGACTGACCCGAAGGCGGCGGAAAAGGATTGACGCGGCGCGGGAAATCGTCTATCATGAAGGAAAACAGGAGGTGGGCGCATGACGGATGAGGAATACATGGCGCAGGCGCTGACGCTGGCGCGCGAGGCGGCGGCGGAGGGCGAGGTGCCGGTCGGCTGTGTCATTACCGACGGGGAGCGGATTGTCGGCCGAGGCAGGAATCGGCGCGAGACGGCAAAAAACGCCCTTTCGCACGCCGAGCTGGAGGCCATTGAGGAGGCTTGCCGCACACTGGGCGGCTGGCGGCTGTGGCGCTGCACGCTCTATGTAACGCTGGAGCCATGCCCCATGTGCGCAGGCGCAATCATCAACGCCCGCATCCCGCGCGTGGTCTACGGCACGCCGGACCAAAAGGCAGGCTCCTGCGGCACGCTGACGAATCTCTTTGCCCTGCCCTACAACCACCGCCCGACGGTGACCGCAGGGGTGCTGGAGGAGGAGTGCCGCGCCTGCCTGCAGGCTTTTTTCCGCGAGCTGCGGGAAAACCCGAAGGTCAAGACGTGGAAAAAGGAACGGTAAACACGCTGTAGGGCACGGAGGTCTCCACCGTCCGCGAAGCGGCAGACGGTACAGCCGAACAAATATGTGCGCGGTCGGTAGTTTCTGCACATGGTTTACGCTATGTCCCCGTCCTACAGGGGCGATTCGTCAAATTATCCAAATGTGAGTCTGAAAAACTGTAAGAACTGTCAATTCCCTTTCGTTTTTTCGCATGTTATGATAGTATCACTACGGTAGGCGCGGTTACTCCACATAATAGAAGGTCTTGAAAATGCGGATCGTCGAACAGTATCCCCTACGGCGGCTCCTTTTCACGGCTGAAAATAACCGCAGACCGCCGAACGAAGGAGGATAACAACCGCAGGGCTTGCGGTGCGGCAGTGTGGAGACCTGTCGTAATGCGCCGCGTCCGAAATCGGGCGGGTGCGAGCTTTGGGCAAGCGGAGGCTCCCGAAGCAAAGCCGAACACATGGCAAACGTAACACTCAGAAACATTAAGAAGATCTACCCCAACACCGAGAAGAAGAAAAAGCCGAAGAAGGGCGAGCCGGAGAAAAAGAGCAATCTGCAAATCACCGACGAAGGCGTCGTGGCGGTGCAGGAATTCAACCTTGAGATCGCGGACGGCGAATTCATCGTCCTTGTCGGTCCCTCCGGCTGCGGCAAATCCACCACACTGCGCATGGTCGCGGGACTTGAAGAGATCAGCGACGGCGAGCTGTACATCGGCGACCGTTTGGTCAACAATGTCGCGCCGAAGGATCGCGATATCGCGATGGTCTTCCAAAACTACGCGCTCTATCCGCACATGACCGTTTATGAGAACATGGCGTTCTCCCTGAAGCTCAAGAAAGCGCCGAAGGACGAGATCGACAAGAAGGTGCGCGAGGCAGCGGAGATTCTCGGTATCACGGAGTATTTGGAGCGCAAGCCGAAGGCGCTTTCCGGCGGTCAGCGGCAGCGTGTTGCCATCGGCAGAGCGATCGTGCGTAACCCGCAGGTGCTTCTGATGGACGAACCGCTGTCCAACCTCGACGCAAAGCTGCGTAATCAGATGCGCGCGGAGCTCATCAAGCTGCGTTCGCGTATCAACACGACCTTTATCTATGTCACCCACGACCAGACCGAGGCTATGACCTTGGGCGACCGTATCGTTATCATGCGCGACGGCTTCATCCAGCAGATCGGCACGCCGCAGGAGGTCTTTCATCATCCGAAGAACCTGTTCGTCGCAAGCTTCATCGGCACGCCGCAGATGAACTTCTTCAACGCAACCCTCAAGCGGGATGCGCGCGGCTACTATGTCGAGCTGCTGGGCAAGGAGATTGTGCTGTGCGAGAAGCAGCAAGCGGCGCTTTCTGCAGCAGGTCAGCAGCCGATGCAAATCGTTTTGGGCGTGCGCCCGGTCAATTTGAGCGTGGCAAGCGAGGGCTTCGCGGCTACCATCGACGTCTCCGAAATGATGGGCAGCGAGATGCATTTGCATATGAGCGTCGGCGACAAGGATGTCGTGGCGGTCATTCCGACAGCAGGCATCGACATGGATCAAGTCCGCAGCGGCAGCGCAATAAAGTTCAACTTCGATCCCGCATTGGCGCACCTCTTTGACGCCGAAACCGGACTGAATCTGATCTAACTCGAATCACATAAAACGAAGCGGGCAACCGCTTCGTTTTTATTTTTTTATTTATAGAAGACAAACAGGTTTGCACGCACATGGTAGTTTCTTCATGAGATTGCCGCGTCGCTGCGCTCCTCGCAATGACACAGGGGAGGCTGCCCCATTTGTCATTGCGAGACCGGTGCGCACACCGGTCGTGGCAATCTCCGGTGATAGGTTTGTTTGCACTTGGTACTTCCTGCACAAGAATGCCACAATGCTGCGCTCCTCGCAATGACAATGAAGTGAAATTTGTGTGAACCGTTAGTGCCTGCACCCGCTCATGACATGTCCCGCCCTACAGGGGTGCAACAGGCATAAAAAAAGAACCTACCCTTTCGAGTAAGTTCTTAATGTTGGCGTTACCTATCTTCCCGTGCAGTCGCCCGCAAAGTATTGTCGGCGCAAGTGAGCTTAACTTCTGTGTTCGGGATGGGAACAGGTGGACCCTCACCGCAATCAACACCAACTGTATTTAGGGGATATACCCTGAAAACTGAACACGAATGAAGTTCGTTACAAGCTGCTTTCGCATT
>JBJDYD010000049.1:0-13263 GCA_051867015.1 Faecousia sp.
ACCTTGAAGTCCATCTCGCCGTGGAAGTCCTCAACGCCCTGAATGTCGGTGAAGGTTCTCCATTCGCCCGTCTCCTGATCGGAGATCAGACCGCAGGAGATGCCCGCGACCGGACGCTTGATGGGAACGCCCGCGTCCATCAGTGCCAGCGTGGAGCCGCAGATAGAGCCTTGGGAGGTGGAGCCGTTGGAGGACAGAACCTCGGACACGACGCGGATGGCGTAGGGGAACTCCTCGACGCTGGGGATCACGGGCAGCAGTGCCTTTTCGGCGAGGGAGCCGTGACCGATCTCGCGGCGGGAGGTGGAGCGGGCGGCACGCGCCTCGCCGGTGGAGAAGGACGGGAAATTGTAGTGGTGGATATAGCGCTTGGTGTCCTCCTGATAGATGGTATCGAGCTTCTGCGCGGCGGAGAGGGTGTTCAGCGTGCAGATGGAGAGCACCTGCGTCTGACCTCTTGCAAACAGACCGGAGCCGTGGACACGGGGCAGCACGCCGACCTCGGCGTCGAGGGGACGAATCTCGTCCATCTGTCTGCCGTCTACGCGCTTGCCGGCGAGCAGCCACTTCTTAACGACCTTCTTCTGCATCTTATACAGGCAGACGTCGATGTTGATGTCGAAGTCCTCATATTTTTCGGCAAATTTCTCGGCAAAGTCGCGGCGGGCGGCGGTCAGGCGCTCCTCGCGGATGTTCTTGTCGTCGGTATCCAGAGCATACTCGATCTGATCCATGCCGTAGGCGCACAGGTCGTCAAGCAGGTCGTGGTTGACGGCTGCCTTCTCAAAGGTGAACTTCGGCTTGCCGATGGTGTCTACGATGGTGTTGATGAATTTGACGACCTCCATGTTCGTCTCGTGGGCAATGCGGATACACTCCAAGACTATGGCTTCGGGCGCTTCCTTTGCCTCCGTCTCGATCATGACGACCTTCTCAAAGGTGGAGGCGATGCAGACGAAGCAGTCGGCGGCGGTGCGCTGCTCGGTGGAGGGGTTGATGATATATTCGCCGTTCAGATGGCAGACGTTGGTGGTGGCGATGGGCCCGTTCCAAGGCACATCGGAGCAGGCGACGGAGATGGACGCGCCGAGGGAGGCGACAATCTCCACGGGGTTGTCATAGTCGTTCGTCAGCACGGTGCAGGTGACCACAACATCGTTTCTCAGCTCGTCGTCAAACAGCGGGCGCATCGGACGGTCGATGATGCGGCTGTTGAGGATGCCGCGCTCGGAGGGCTTGCCCTCGCGGCGGTTGAAGCTGCCGGGAATTCTGCCGACGGAGTACATCCGCTCCTCAAACTCGATGGTGAGGGGGAAGTAGTCAATGCCGGGCTTGGGGTCGGGCGAGCAGGTGACGGTGGTGAGGACAGTGGTGTCGCCGTAGCGGCAGATGCACTCGGCATCGGCAAGCTCCGCGACCTTACCGGTTTCTACGGTAAAGGGACGGCCGCCGATCATCGTCTCAAACACATGATGATTGGGATACTGTTTTCTGGTAATCATTGGTTGACCTCCTGTAAAAATTTTTCCACGGGAGGTTTAGCACTTGAAGCCGAAGCCGAAACGAATTGCTTTGTAGGAAGGGGACATATTTCCGCCGTCCGCAAAGCGGCAGACAGGACTGCTGAACAGGTTTGTACGAATTCGGTATTCCTACACGCGGCGGGGACATGTCCCCGCCCTACATTGGCGTTTCTGTTTTATTCGGCTGCGCCTTCAACTGCTAAACGGCGCTCCCGTGTGCGGGGAATGTGAAAAATGGGCGACCGCGCGGGCCGCCCATAGATGCGCTATTACTTACGGATGCCCAGCTTTGCAATGATGGCGCGATAGCGGTTGATGTCCTTCTTTGCAAGATAGTCGAGCAGGCTGCGGCGCTTACCGACCATCATGAGCAGGCCGCGACGGGAGTGATTGTCGTGCTTATGCTCACGCAGATGCTCGGTCAGCTCGTTAATGCGAGCGGTGAGGATGGCGATCTGAACCTCGGGGGAACCGGTGTCGCCCTCATGGGTTGCGTACTCCGCGATGATTGCGGTTTTCTTTTCCTTCTGGATCATGGTTGTTTCCACCTTTCAAAAAATTCTCCTGCGGCTAAGTTGCGGGATGGCGGAATGCCCCGACACGGAGCGATCCCCCGAAACTGAGCGCGCGGAATATCCTGCTTGGCAAAACGCCAGCCAAAATATAGTAGCATAGAATCACGGGAAAGTAAAGAGAAAGTTTTCCGAAAACGCCGATTTTTTCGGAATCTCCACGCCTTCCAGCTGTAAAAGCGTTCGCTTTGCGTTAAGTCCCCACGCAAAGCCGCCGAGCCCGTTCGCGGCGACGACGCGGTGACAGGGCAGCAGAATCGGAAACGGGTTTTTCCCGACGGCGCTTGCGGCGGCGCGGACGGCTTTGGCATTGCCGGCGGCTGCCGCCAACTGCCCGTAGGTGACGACCTTGCCGTAAGGAATGTTTGCCAGCGCCGTCCAGACGCTTTTTTGAAACGGTGTTCCCTGCGGCGCAAGCGGTACAAAAAAGTTTTCCCGTTTTTTCAAAAAATATTCCGAAAGCTGCAATGCCGCCTCCCGTGTGACGGCGTTCGGCGCGCGTTCTCCCGCTTCCGCTGATACATCGACCCTGTAAAGCGCACTTTCGCCTGCCGTCAGGCGCAGCAGCCCGAGGGGCGTTTCAAGATAGTCGGTAAACATTTTTAACCGTGCAGGAAGCTGAGCGCCTCAATGCCCAGCGCCATCACAAGCGTGACGACAATGCCCGCCAGCACGACGCCGAGGAAGATCGTCGGCAGGGCTCGCTTTAAGCGCATTTCCATCAGTGCGGCGACCAGCGCGCCCGTCCACGCCCCCGTCCCGGGCAGGGGAATGGCGACGAGGAGGCACAGACCGACCAGCTCGGATTTTTGCACCCGCCCGCTTTTATTTGCGGCGCGGCGCTCTAACTTTTCCGCAATGCGTCCGAGCTTGGGGTAGCGCTTCATCCAGTGCAGGACCTTACGGATGAACAGCAGGATAAACGGGACAGGCAGCATATTGCCGATGATGCTGATGAAGCACGCCGCCCACGGCGCAATTCCCTGCGCAATGGCATAGGGGATTGCACCGCGCAGCTCGATCACCGGCACCATGGAGATCAAAAAGGTGATGAGTGCCTTCCCGGTGAGTGTAGAGAAGAAAGCCATAATGATTCTCACTTTACTATGTAGATTTATTTCAGAATACCACAATCCCCGTAAAAATGCAAGCCGTATGATAAAATCCGCGGCGCGCCGCGCGGGACGATAAAATGCGCATTACGGTGGTAAATTCTGTGAATTCGTTGTTGAAATCGGAAGGAAGATAGGGTATACTTACATTAAGCATCTGTATTTGAAACTATGGAAAAGGAGCGGCGGACGCAATGGGCGAGGTCATTTCTGTCATTTCCGGAAAAGGCGGCACGGGGAAAACAACGCTGTGCGCCGCCGTGGCGACCTGTATGGCTGCCGACGGCATGCGTGTGCTGTGCATCGACGCGGACATCGGCTTGCGTAATCTCGACATCGCCCTCGGCATGACGGAGCAGCCGATCATCGCTTTTACGGACGTGATTCACGGACATTACAGCTTACAGGATGCGACGGAGCATTTGCAGCTTCCGGGATTGTTCCTTTTCACCGCGCCCGTGCGCGAGAATGACGCGCTGATCGACGCGGAGGGCTTCGGAAGAATGCTCGAACAGGCGCGCAGGGAGTTTGACTACTGCCTGATCGACGCGCCTGCGGGAATCGGGTCGGGCTTCCGGCTGGCAACGCGCTACGCCGACCGCTGCATCGTTGTATCCACGCCGGATCCTGCCTCCATGCGTGACGCAAGCTGCGCGGCGGATCTTCTCTCGCTGGACGGCAAGGAGGAGCTGCAGCTTGTGGTCAATCGCGTCGCGCCGAAGCTGTTCTCCCGTATGGAACTGACTGTGGACGACATTATGGACGGCGTAGGACTTCCGCTGTTAGGCTTGATCCCGGAGGATAACGCGGTGATGCTTGCCGCAGCGCAGGGAGACGCGCTGATCCTCTCCGACGACGGCGGCGCTGCCGAGGCGTGCCTGCGCATTTCGCGCCGCCTGCGCGGCATCGCAATGCCGCTGATGAAACTGTAATGAGGTGATTTTATGAACATTACACTCATGGCACACGATAAAAAGAAAGAACTGATGGTGCAATTCTGCACGGCGTATAAAAGCATCCTTTCCAAGCACAATCTCTCCGCCACGGCGACCACGGGACGGCTCGTTGCGGACGCAACGGGGCTGCCGGTGACGCTGTTTTTGTCGCACAATCAGGGCGGTCACCAGCAGGTCGATGCCCGCATCGCTTATAACGAGATCGACCTCGTTTTGATGTTCACCGACCCAAACGGCATGAACCCGTGGGAGGATCAGCAGATCGTGCAGACCATCCATCTGTGCGACACGCACAATGTTCCCGTGGCGACGAACCTCGCTTCGGCGGAGATGATGATTCTCGGCTTACAGCGGGGCGATTTGGATTGGCGCGAGATGATCCATCGGAAAAAATCAGTGAGGTAAGAGTATGGAAGCATATGAGATCATTGAATTGATCCGCACGGCGGAGAAAAAGACGCCGGTACGGGTCGTTTTACAGGAAAAGGAGCCCTGTGAATTTATGGACGCGGAGGTCTTCTGCGGCGGAAACGGGCTGAAGCTCCTTTACGGCGACTGGAAACGTCTCGCCCCGCAGTTGGAGGCGCAGGCGGACAAGCTTGCCGCGGTGCATATTGAAAACAACGCGGTCAATTCCGCCATCCCGATGCTGGATGTCAAGAATCTGCACGCAAGAGTGGAGCCGGGCGCGATCTTACGCGAGGGCGTCGAGATCGGAGACAACGCCGTGATTATGATGGGCGCGGTTCTCAACATCGGCGCGCGCGTCGGCGAGGGCACAATGATCGACATGGGCGCGATTTTAGGCGGCAGAGCGACTGTCGGCAAGCGCTCCCATATCGGCGCGAACGCGGTTTTAGCCGGCGTCATTGAGCCGCCGAGCGCAACGCCCGTGGTCGTGGGCGACGACGTCCTTGTGGGCGCGAACGCGGTCATTTTGGAGGGCGTGCAGGTCGGCGACCGCGCCGTTGTTGCGGCGGGCGCGATTGTCACGGAAAATGTGCCTGCCAACGCCGTTGTCGCAGGCGCCCCCGCAAGAATTGTCAAATACCGCGACGAAAAGACCAACGAAAAAACCGTCCTCCTCGACGCTTTGCGCGAGCTGTGATTCTTATAAAATGCAGTGCCCTTCCCTGTGAGAAGCAAGGAAGGGCGCTGCGTTTTTGTAAAATCAGCTTCAAATCCGCTTCGTGGGGCACGCACCCGCAAGGGGTATGCCGTATCCGTAAGGCTCCTTCGTCGGAAACCTCTACGCTAACGACTCGGCGTGCCGTCCGCACAGCGGCAGCTGGTACAGAGGAACGAGTTTGTACATATTCGGCAGTTCCTGCACCGGCGCGCCGGGTCGTCGCGCCCTACGGTGAGGGTGGGTTCGATGTATTTTTCATCCGTGCGAAGCACACAAAAGTCATTCACCGTTCACTCTTAGCCCTTAGTCCAACAGGT
The DNA here is from genome assembly GCA_051867015.1 of Faecousia sp. GTDB lineage: Bacteria > Bacillota > Clostridia > Oscillospirales > Oscillospiraceae > JAZOXB01. The sequence goes on from JBJDYD010000049.1 coordinate 5,610, forward strand.
TATTCGACTGTTTTATTCTCCGGTGACTCCTCAGGGAAGGCGTATTGCGCCTTGTAGCGGGCGAAGCGCTCGGCAAAGACTGCGCTTTCCCGCAGCTCGCCGGCTTTCAGGGAGTTCAAATACTCGTGGGCTTCCAGCTTGCCCTCGGAGACCTGAAGAATTTCCACCGCCACATTGGAGCAGTGATCCGCCGAGCGTTCGAAGGCGGTCAGCAGGTCTTCCAGCACAAAGCCGTATTCCACGCTGCAAAGTCCGTCGCGCAGCCTGCGGATATGGCGGGATTTGACCTCCCGTACCAGCGCGTCTACGACCTGCTCCTGCGGCTCAATCGTTGCGGCAAGCTCGAGGTCGAGACTTTTATAGGTGTCTACGGTGCGGCGGAGGAGATCCGTAACCGCTTGCTCCAAGACCTCCAGCTCCGCCTTCGCGCGGTCGGAGAAGGCGATTTTCTTTTCCTCCATTTCCAGCGCCGCCTCCCCTACGGAAACGGCGTGGTCGGCGATGCGCTCAATGTCGGAAATGGTGTAGAGAAGGGTGTTGAGAATGCGGTTGTCGGATTCGGACAGATTCATGCCGGAGAGCCTTACAAGGTAAGTGCCCAGCGCGTCCTCATAGCGGTCGGTGTTGTCCTCCAGCGCGAGAACCTGCTCCAGTGTTTTGCTGTCAAAGCCGCGGGTCAGAGCAATGGAAAGGGACATGGCTTCGAACGAATCCTCCGCCATGCGGACGGCGATCTCATGGGCGCGCTGGATGGCAACAGCGGGAGTGCCCAGCAAACGCTCGTCCAGCAGCTCCGTCTTCTCCTCCTTCTTATCATCGGGGACGGACAGGGTCGCCAGCTTCACCAGCAAGCCGTTCATCGGCAAGAGCAGAGCGGTTGCCCCGATGTTGAACGCCGTGTGGATCACGGCAATGTTCATCTCATTGCAGGGCGTATTCAGGAATTTCCACGGGAAGAACAGCCCGATGCCGTAGAACAGCACCACGAAGATCAGCGTTCCCAAGAGATTGAAGTACAGATGCACCATGGCGGTGCGGCGGGCGTTTTTGTTCGCGCCGATGGAGCCCATCATGGCGGTCACGCAGGTGCCGATATTCTGCCCCAAGATGATGGGGATGGCGCAGCCGAAGGTGACCGCGCCGGTGGAGCACAGACTCTGCAAAATACCCACGGAGGCGGAGGAGGACTGAATGAGCGCCGTCAGCGCCGCGCCGACGAGAATGCCGAGAAACGGGTTGGAGAAGGATACCATCAGATTGGCAAACCACGCCTCATTTTTCAAGAATTTCATGGAACCGCTCATCAGCTCCATGCCGGTCATCAGCGCCATGAAGCCCAGCAGAATGCAGCCGATGTTCTTCTTTTTCTCCGATTTTGTGAACATGTACAGCACTATGCCGAGAAAGCCCATCAGCGGCGCCAAGGTGGAGGGCTTGAATAGCTGCACGAAGAAGCTGTCCCCCTCCAAGCCGCTGAGCGACAGAATCCACGCGGTGACGGTGGTGCCCACATTGCTGCCCATGATTACGCCTACCGCCTGCTTCAAGGTCAGAATGCCGGAGTTGACGAAGCCCACCGCCATGACGGTGGTGGCGGAGGAGGACTGGATCACTGCCGTCACTGCCAGACCTAACAGGAAGCCCTTGGGCACGCTGGAGCTCATCTTTGCCAAAACGGTCTGAAGCTTACCGCCTGCGGTGCGCTCTAAGGATTTTCCCATCACATCCATACCGAACAGAAACAGTGCCAGACCGCCCAGCAGAGACACGAGCTTCAGAATATAGGTCGTCATATATTTCTCTATCTCCTTTTCAGGGATTTTACAAACATCATTATAAAGTAGAAGCCCTGCAAAAACCACGCAGTTCCGGTTAAGCTTTTGTAAAATCTGTGTAAAACGGAGACAATATGACAAAACGGCTGCATCCTCTCAATCGGGTGCAGCCGTCAAAAACGGTTTTTTGTCAGTGGGAAACCCCGAAGGGATCGCGGCAACCCTGCGGCATGGACACGTCCCTCACTCTGCAGAGTGGTTCGGGAAACGGAGCGTCAGGTCTCCAAAAGGCGGATATAGTGGTTGGCTTCGCGCAGAACATGGTCAGCCAGAAGCGGGAGGATCACGGAGCGGATCTTGCATTGCTCGATGCCCTGCGTGCCTGCCGCTTTGAAATCGCGGAATTTTTTCGTCTCCTCCAGTGCGGACGAGCTCTGCGGCTGCCTGCTTCGGCCGCCTTCGGGCAGCTCCGCGTATTTTTTCGCGAAGCCGTCCGCCGCGCGGATCAGCTCAGTTTCGCAGGGGTCTAAAAGTCCTCTGAGGAACAGCGCGTGCTCCATCATGATCTGATTCCAAAAACGCTCGGTTTCGCGCATATTCTGATCCCGCAGACAGCCGTCCCGCTCGAGCGTATCCACAAAGTCACGGTACAGCTTTGCCTCCCGCAGAATGTGCTCGATCAGCAGGGGATAGTTTGCCGTGAACATCCTGCAGCACAGGACATTTTCCAAAATCTGCTCCTTCAAAGAGATCAAGCCGTTCAGCAGCTCGAGCGCTCTCCGATTGAGCTGCCGCACCGCGCAGCGCAGAGACGAACGGGGGATGCCCCTTCGGCATTGCTCGCTTCTGCGCAATATCTCTGTGGTCAGCGCTCGGTCAATCGGAATGCCGGTGAACGCCTCGGTCTGCTGCTCCGCCGCCGGCGTAAATTCCGTTGCCAGCTCTCCCGAGCACAGCACCGCCGGACTGACGACGCCGTTGCTCAGCGCGAGTGCCCGCCGCAGCAGCCGCTCAAATTCCCTTCGAAAGAACTCCGCTCTGCGCGAAAACGAGGCATTGACCGGCATAAAGCCCGCCCGCAGAAACAGGGAATGCTCCTTCATGATCCGCCCGAAGAACAGGTGAAGCTCCAGTGATTTTACAATATATTGATCGGTTTGCATATTGCCCTCCTTTCATTGACGCAAAAATTTTCCGTCAATCCAATATATGCGTTAGACCGTAAAAAACGACACATATCAAAGAAAGCCTGTTTGATATACACCCTTTCATTCATACCGGAATCTGAAAAAGCCTCCGATGTGTCATTGCCATGAAATCCTCTGTAGGGCGGGGACATGTCCCGGACGGTGCAGGAACTACCAAGTGCGAACAAAAAGCAACAAGATTGCCACGGCGCAGGCGCCTCGCAATGACACGATAGGCTGCCTTACTTGTCATTGGGAGGAGCGCAGCGACGTGGCAATCTTATGCACAAACCCGCGACCTCCACCAACCTCTGTAGGGCGGGGACATGTCCTAAGCCGGTGCAGGAACTACCAAGTGTGTACAAACCTGTTCGTCTGCACCGTCTGCCGCTGCGCGGTCGGCACGCCGAGTCGTCGTGCCCTACGAGCTACCGATGAGGCTATTTTATAAAGGCTTAGGGAAGCTCTGAATAAATCCGCTGAGCGCCGCTGCTGATTTGTTCAGAGGTTCCTTAGATGTAACTGCGTAGTATCTGACGCATCAGGCTTGGGTGTGTGGATTATAGCGGTTGGCGCGATGCAGCTCCCGCTCTACGATGTTGACGCAACCGGCTCTCTTTCCCACACATTCCATATCTATTCGGCGATCTCAGAATTCCAGCCCCGTCTGTGGGAATCGACGCGAGTGCTTCTCGTTGCGCTCTGCGGTATCGTCTTTTGGTATTGTTGGTATGCGACAAACGAAGTATTTCCTCGACCGGGGTAATCACTGAAATGAATTATGGAAAGAACCTCAAAACTCAGAAAATCCTGCGTTTTGAGGTTCGTCCAATCCTATATCGGATACGATCAAGCAGTGAAAGAGGGTTTCAGCATAGCGCCGGAAAAGTCAGAAAGTCACTGTCCTCATCAGAGAGAAGCAATAAGAAAACCTATATTAAGCACAAGCAATAGATGCAGTACCATGTGATAAAAATCCGGAATCAGCCTCGTATCACTGGCGGGCACAATTCTCACTGTGTGCCTGAAGCACTCATTATATCCTTTCAGCTTTTTCTCGGATGCACCCCAAATCGTGAAGTACCAATGGCAAAAGAATTGAACAATCATCCAAAATGCCAATACTACCAAAAGGAACCATTTCCCAATCGGACGATAAAGGTAATAGAAAAGGATTCCTATCGTATAAAAAACGAACATACCAAATTCGGCGCTTTTTAGTCCCATGCCGTCCACCAATGTCCATTTCTTTGTTTTATACGACACAATACATCCGAAAAACCATATCAATAAACATACTTGCAGAATAAGCAAAATCATTTTTCTTTCTGCCTTTCAAATAAGAATTCTCCCTCGCCCGGAGAGGTTGATTTATTTGAATTCGTCAAACGACGCAATTTATCGCTTTAAATTCACTAATGCAGCAGGATTATTTGCGATAATCATTCCGACCGTTTGACATGCTTCAAAATTCGGGCAATCACCGCAGGTCGTCACACCTTTTTTCACGGCACACTGACGAATGGCGCAAAGACTCTCGCAGTATACCGTTTTACTGCCGCTGACACGGCAACCATGACAGTTAATGTGTTCGGGCAATATAGGGGCATGATTTAGTTCTGACCATAATTTTGCGGTTTTCTCCCGCAATGCTTGGTCATCATGGATCGTTGCAAGATACGCATCACATTTTTCACAATCCAATCCGCAATATGCAATCATGTCTCTCATGGTCATATACCTCCTATTGTACACAGTTTGCCTCTGAGAACATATCCGATTTTCTCATAACAGGCATTCGACGCGGTATAATCTGCATCTGTATAAAGCATGGGAACATATCCCGCGTCCATTGCCAGCTTTGTAACCTGATAAACCAGATTTTGGGCATAATGCTTCCGGCGAAACTCGGGTCGGGTAAACACAAGATTGATGGATGCCATATTCCCATCCGTCGCATATTTGCAGCTTGCAACAGAATCGCCCTGCTCGTTCTTCCAAAAGAACGTATTTCCCCTATGGATAAATGCCTCCGCATCCCTGCGATAGCCGTCACGATCCTTTTGATCAATCCCGATTTCTCTTTGGAACAAATCAATCAAATCTACCAATTCATCCAGATCCTCGCTGCCGCACCGGTGCATGGAACCATCCGCCATCTTGTCCGGCTTGACCGGATTCCGGCAATCATACGCGCACATATTCATGGAGACGGAAAGCGTTTTCCCATCCTTGGCAGCCCGTTCCATAAAATACTTCGCCGGAGCATGCTTGAGATTAAAGCGATATGCACCGTTCAGCAAAGAGTATTCTGATACGATCTGATAAGCCTTCTCCATTTCCGCTTCGGAGGCATCCTCCGGCGTCCATATCCACACTGGAAACGGATGCTCCGTAAAGCAAATGATCAGCCTTTCATGGTCGGTCAGAAGCAGCTTACACGTTCCGCCAATGATATGGCGAAGCACAAAAAATGTGTATCTGTCATTCTCCAGTATTTTCAGATCTCTTTCATCCGCAAAGTTGTCCATTGCTACCTCCGTAAAATCTTTTCGCGCCGCACGGCAGACATGGCCGTATTGCTCTGTCAATTCGGGAGTTACCCTGCGCTATTTACTGAGATTTGACGCTTTGGATACAAGACGAATCTTTGATTTGGATATCCGAATTCTTCAATCAAATCCTCCGGTATAAAACCAAATTTTTTATAAAGTGCTCTCGGAGCGGGTCCTTTTGCATCTTCTTCCCGAAAGGTTGAGACGGTAATCGGTTTTGTTCTGTCAAGCTTCTCTAAGGACCGGGCAAGCAATTGACTCCCAATCCCTTGACTCCTATGATCTTCTGAAACCGCCAAACAACAGATCATGTTGTATTTACATGAGAACAGAAGCACCCCAACGATTCTTTTGCCGTCCTTAACACAGATTGCGTGCCTTTGTTCCATAAACTTTAATACTGTATTTCTATGTTCCTTGAGTGCGTCCTCTGTCTCTAACCCCGGAAAGTTCCAACTGACACGTTTCACCAATTCCATCCAAGAATCAATATCCTGTTCTGTTCCTTCCACTACGGTATCCATCTTTTCCCTGCCTTTTGTATCTGATTTTTTCTTGTTCTCCTTGTTCATAGGGATGCTCCTTACCCCAAACTGAAACGTCTCACTCACATATCTCTATTATAGCTACCTATCGTTCGGTAGTCAATAGGAAATACGGTTTTTCTTGCTCTGCCGATCAGATATTTTGCGAATGCAGCGATGCCGGCGTTTCTCTGTCAGACCGCATCCAACGCCGGCATCTCGAAAGCGCTGCTGTTCCGTTGCGAAACGGGTATCCTCAAATATGCTGAAAGCAGGCGCGTTGCGCAGAGAAAGATCTTTATATTGGTTCTCCTTGCTTGTTAAACGCTGTCTAAGATCCGACCATCGGTGGCGATGGTGACCACATTCCATGGGATCATTTTGCCGCTGCTTGCCAGCGCTTTCTTCACCGCGTGTTCCAGACCGCCGCAGCAGGGCACCTCCATCCGCACCACGGTGACGCTGCGAATATCGTTGTCCCGGAGAATATCGGTGAGCTTCTCCGAATAGTCCACGGAATCCAGCTTGGGGCAGCCCACCAGCGTTACGCGGTCCTTGATAAAATCCTGATGGAAATTTCCGTAGGCGTAGGCGGTGCAGTCGGCGGCGATCAGCAGCTTTGCCCCGTTAAGCCAGGGAGCGTTCACCGGCACCAGCTTGAGCTGCACCGGCCAATGAAAAAGCTGAGACTGCCGGGGCATCACCGCCGCAGTTGACTCCTGCCGCCGGATGGCTTTGACCGCAGCGCCGGGACAGCCGCAGGGCAGCTTCTCTTCCTTCTTTGCTTTCGCCGCCAGCACGGCAGCTTCATCATAGGCGGCAGCTTCCCGCTCTACGAAGGAAATGGCACCTATGGGACAGGCGGGGAGACAGTCACCCAGACCGTCACAGTAGTCATCCCGCATCAGCTTTGCCTTTCCGGCAACCATAGCAATCGCGCCCTCGTGGCAGGCAGCCGCACAGGCGCCGCAGCCGTTGCACCGTTCTTCGTCAATATTGATAATTCTTCGGATCATTTTATTTCCTCCTTGTTTCGCCGTATTTCCGGCTTGGTCATTTCTTTTTGCATTGCCGCGATCTCCATCATGTGCTCGTACATTTCATCGCCGACGCATTTTCGGGCATACTGACACCATTGCACACAGCTCAGTGTGTCGTTATAGGCGATAAAGCCGCAGGTTTCGCAGGCAACTTTTGTATCAATGGAAAAAAGCTCAATCAGATTGCCACATTGCGGGCAAACAATTTCTCGGATTGTGGGTGTCCGGGGCTTGCCTTGACAGCCTTCCATCACCATAGTTACAAACCTCCTTGCTTGACTTTCCGCCGATAGTTTACTATATTGAAAAGAAAACGTATGTTGGAAATCCAACAAAGGAGGAACAATGGAAGCATACTATGGGATTTTTTCAAAATGCCCGCTGTTTGCGGGGATCTCTCAGAAGGAAATGGGGGAGATGCTGGGCAGTCTGAACGGAAAAATCACCCGAATCGCCAAAGGAGACCCGGTGTTTCTGGAGGGGGATTCCGCACGGTATATGGGGGTGGTGTTGTCCGGAGTGAAGTGGTAAGCTTAAATTGGACACAGAGGGGGTAGAAATTGGACAGATGAT
>JBJDYD010000050.1:0-2846 GCA_051867015.1 Faecousia sp.
CGCTTCGCGGACGGCACGCCGAGTCGTCGTGCCCTACGGGCTACCTACAGTTTTGAGCGTTACAGGCTACTGCGAGAAATCTCACGGTTCGCGCCGTAGGGGCGGCTATTAGCCGCCAGGTGCAGGAACTACCGGGTGCGTACCAATGGATTCGTTTGTACTGTCTGCCGCTTCGCGGACGGCGGGGACATGTCCCCGCCCTACAGGAGCGCGCAGTGATGTCATACAAACGGCTCGTCCACGATACGGACAGATTATGGATTCGTCCACCTACGGACAGGAGGTAAATCATGCAACGCAACAAGCTTTTCCCGCCGCTGGAGCTGCAGCTTTTCTCTGACGCAGCCGGTGACACCGGTGCGGCGGGAGCAACGGGCGAAACCGCGGCAGCCGCCGTGCCGCAAAACACGCAAGCCGAAACGCCGCTTTCGGAGGTCAAATACGGCATCCAAGCGGAGGAAACACAGGCATCCACGGAAGCCGCCCCGCAGCCGCAGGAGATGCCGCCCGACCGCAATGCCGCCTTCGAAAAGCTCATCAAGGGCGAGTACAAGGATCTCTATGACGCGAAGGTGCAGGACACGGTCAAGCGCCGCCTTAAGGGAACGCAGGAGACTGCCGAACGCTACCGTCAGCTCGCGCCGACCTTGGAAATGCTCGGCAAGAAGTACGGCATCCCTCCCGACCGGAACGGCGCTTACGACATTGCCGCGCTGAACAAGGCCATCGAGGACGACGACAGCTACTACGAAAAAGAGGCGATGGAGCAGGGCTTATCCGTGGAGCAGTTCAAGCAGATGCGCAAAATGGAGCGGGAAAACGCCGAACTGCGCCGCCGGATGCAGGAGCAGCAGACGCGGGAGAACGCCTCGCGGCTCTACGCGCAGTGGATGGAGCAGGCGGGACAGGTCAAGACGGTCTATCCCTCCTTCCAACTGGAAGCGGAGCTGAAAAATCCGAGGTTCGTCGATCTGCTCAAAGCCGGCATTGATGTGCGCTCCGCCTATGAGGTGCTGCACAAGGACGAGATCATCCCCGCCGCGATGCAGTTCACCGCGAAAACGGTGGAGCAGAAGCTTGCCAACAAGATCGCCGCCGCCGGGCAGCGTCCCGTCGAGAACGGCAACAGCGGTCAGGGTGCCGCAATCGTCAAGAGCGATGTGTCACAGCTCACCAAGGCAGACCGCCGGGAGATCATCCGGCGGGTACAAAGGGGCGAAACGATCCGGTTTTAGCCCCGCAACGATGAAAGGAGAAAAATCACATGAGAAAGCTTTTCGCAATGTTCCCCATGCTGACGGCGTTGAACCTTCAGCTCTTTGCCACCCAGACCACCGCGCTGAGCGGCTTGTCCGCCGAGATGAAGACCTTTTATGACATGACCCTCATCGACGAGGCTTCCGCAAACCTTGTCCATGACCAGTTCGGGCAGAAGCGTCCGATCCCCAAGAACGGCGGCAAGACCATTGAGTTCCGCAAGTTCTCTCCCTTGGCGAAGGCGACCACGCCGCTGACCGAGGGCGTTACCCCCTCCGGCAACAGCCTGACCGTGACGAACATCACCGCCACCGTGCAGCAGTACGGCGATTTCATCGTGCAGTCCGATGTGCTGGAGCTGACCGCGCTGGACAACACCATTTTGGAGGCGACCAAGCTCCTCGGCAGACAGGCGGGCGCGACCCTCGACACGGTGGTGCGCAATGTTTTGCAGGCGGGCACCAATGTCACCTACTGCCCCAAGCTCGCCGCCGACGGCACGGAGACCGCCGTCACCTCCCGCGCGGGGCTGGATGCGAGCGCGCAGCTGACCGTGGATGTTGTCAATCAGGTCGTCGCGAAGCTCCGCGCCCAGAACGCTCCGACCATCAACGGCAAGTATGTGGCGATCATCCATCCCTATGTCGCCTATGACCTGATGCGTGACCCGGCGTGGATCGACGCCCACAAGTACGCCCAGCCGGAGAACCTCTATGAGGGCGAGCTGGGCGAGATCGGCGGCGTCCGTTTTGTGCAGAGCACCGAGGCGAAGGTCTACACCGGCACCGGCTGCCCGACCGGACTTGCCGTGTTCGGCTCCCTCTTCTTCGGCGAGGGCGCCTACGGCGTCACCGAAATCGAGGGCGGCGGACTTGAGACCATCGTCAAGCAGAAGGGCAGCGCCGGCACCGCCGACCCGTTGAACCAGCGTTCCTCCATAGGCTGGAAGGCGCTCAAGACGGCGGAGCTGCTGATTCCGAATTATCTGGTGCGCGTGGAGTCCTGCTCGAAGCGCTTCTCCGCGACCGCACAGGCGAATTAACAAATAAGGGGCGTTGAATATGACAACAAAAAAGAATGAATCCGTGCCGGAAGCGCTTGCCAATGATATGGAGGAGACGGTGCGCATCCGTCTGCCCAAGACGAAGGAGCTGCAGGACGATGTCTTTGTCTCCGTGAATAACCGCACATGGCTGATCCGGCGCGGCGTGTATGTGGATGTCCCCGCGTGCGTCGCGGAGGTCTTGCAGCACGCCGAGGAGATGGCCGAGGAAGCCCTCCGCTTTGACGCTGCGGTCGGCGCGGCGCAGTGATTTGGCTTCGCAGTGATATTTGCTGCGCAAGTGATATTGCTTCGCAGTGATATTGCTGCGGCAGTTTTGGGATCGGAGACGGCAGCTCTGTACGAATGTGCGGGAACTGCCTGTTAGGCTAAGGGCTAAGAACTAAGGGTGAATGACTGAGGAGCGCTCCGCGCGGATTAAAAAAACGGGCGGCTAATAGCCGCCCCTACGAGAAATTTCGCAGTTTATGCCGTAGTAGTTTGTAACAGTTAAAAGTTGTGTATCAGCCTCTGTAGTAGGCAGTTA
>JBJDYD010000051.1:0-12941 GCA_051867015.1 Faecousia sp.
AAATGCGATTTTTTTAAAAATAATAGTTGCTTTTTCGAAAAGAGTTTGCTATAATACCCTTGCACTTGAGTGCATGACAATTTGCATGGGGGTATAGCTCAGCTGGGAGAGCGCTTGAATGGCATTCAAGAGGTCAGCGGTTCGATCCCGCTTATCTCCACCATTTTTTAGACCTGAAATCGTAAGATTTTGGGTCTTTTTCTGCGCTTTTAGAACTTTTTGCTGATTGCTTGAAAACGCTTGTACCACGTTTGTACTCAATGAACTATTTCGATATGTGTTTATGGTTGTTTATGTCGTGGTCAGATTGCTGAGCGGATGCGGGCGGCGGTGTCGGCGCAGCGCGTTTTTTTGCTGTAGTGGGTGTAGACGCGCAGGGTCATTTCCGGTGTGCTATGTCCCATCAGATACTGGATCTCTTTTACGTCGAAGCCCAGCTCGAAGAGGCGGGTGCAGTAGCTATGCCGGAGGATATGCGGGGTGAGGTCTACGTCGATTTCCGCTTTGTTTGTATGCTCCCACATTTTACGGAACGCGGACTGTGTCATCGGTTGACCGTCTCGACGGTGGAAGACGAACAGGGAATTACTGACTGATCACTCTGCGCGGAGGGCTTTTAATGCTTCATTCGGGAGCGGGGCCGTGCGGCGGGCGCAGGGCGTTTTCGAAGTCGATATCGCTCCACATCAGTCCGCACAGCTCGCCTCGGCGGAGTCCGCTCTTTAGGGCGATGAGGCAGAACAACTTGCAGTTCTTCTCGCCTTCGGATTTTTCCAAGGTGAGAGAAGCAAGAAGCGCGTCTGCTTCTTCTTTGGACAGGACTTCCTATTCTCTCAGGACTGAAGAAGATCGGCGTAAACATCAAAGAAAGCGGGAAGGTAACAAAAAACGCCGACGAAACCGTCGACGCAGAACTGTCGAGGAAGGAGAGCACACAGTTCACAAAGCAGGATGTGCAGATCCTCCGCGATATTCCGCGGAAGAGTGTGAACAGCTTCACGTCAGAGGATATCCGAAAAACGCGGAAGTGGGCAGAGAAACTCTATAGAGAGCTCGGGACAAAGTCGCCGTTCTTTAGTGCGTCGTTTGGCATTGGAGTGAACACGATACTTTGTTACACAATGTTGTCGTTTCTTCTAACAAGCCATATAAATCTGCAAGGAAAGCAGTAAACAATGACACGTGAAGGACGATTTTGTGGGGCGATACCGTCGTATAAGAAACAAAAGCTCATGCGGTTAAGGGAAAAGAATCTGTTATCGCGCTCGGCGACATCGAGGATATCTTGAAGAGTATCGTACTTCTTGATACGGTTGCCTCAGAGTTTTCAAGAAAAAGCAAGATGAAGAATACTGCTTTTATGCATAGCTTCTACGTGATCTACAACAGAGATGGGAAACTATCTTGCTGAAGCTGTTTCTCGAAGAAGTACTGCCGAACAACGGCAGCGATCCGTTTTCTCGCGCATAGCAGTTGAAGGATATAGAAAAGATAGCTGATTTACCTAACGGTGTTCTCTCCGACAACGGAGGCTTAACCGATGGTAAAACAACTATCTTCAATACCGGTATATCCGAGCGGTTCTTGTTTGTCAAGCGCTTTGATCATACATTTATGGAAAACCCAGCCAACCCGCTTTTCCTGAACGAGAACGGAACGCCTATGTGTTCTATCGTGGCGCAAGAAGGGACGGCGGTTTCACCTTGTTCAAGGACTGGAAGTATTTCACGGAGCAGAAGCAATACGCACAGTGATACGCAGAACGTGGGAACAAGGATTCGCTTTATGCTGTATATCTGACGGCAGATAGGGTGTTCGATACAAGAGACGCAGAGGCCGCGAAGATATTTGAAAGTATCAGGCAGGAGTACGGCCTCCGAGAATTGCAGGGACACGGGGCTTCTGGATTGGACGGACGGATACGACATCACAGAGTATCTGAGTGAGCATCCGGAACTTGGCTACGATGCTGTTTTGCTTGACGAGGGCGGAGACTATGTGAACCGAGAGCAAGTGAGCAGAGGACTAAGCATTGTCATAAAGGATTCCAGACAGGTGAAATCTGCGTCGGACAACATTGCTAATATGCGTTGATTATTACGCTGCAAAAATTCTGAATTTTACTTGATGTGTTGTTAAAATGTGCTATTTTTATAATTGAAAATCAGAATATTTTAATTTGATTCAAGAGGTCAGCGGTTCGATCCCGCTTATTTCCACCAATGACTTAAAAAGCTTTGAAACCGTTTGGTCTTAAGTCTTTTTGCTATATAAAGACATCATAATAGAACAATCAACTGTGTGGTGCGGACTGGTGTGTGTTCGCTGACAGCTCCGGGAACAGCTTGTGAACGACCGGCTCAAGGCTCAGGCAAATTGGGAAGCTGATCAGTAGAACGACGGCGTCTGCGACGAAGGCGTAGAGGTTTTTGGCTGCGCGGAGCAGGAAGGGCTGCGCGTAAAGCAGGCACTCTATCAGCGATTTTGTGCCGAGCATGGCAATTGCCGTGGACAGCAGCACCGCTGTGGCGATCAAGAACTGACGCAACAGTCTGCTGTGCATATTCTTCGTTGCCCTGCAAGTGATTCCGACAAGGAGACCTATGACCAAATTACCGACCGCCCAGCCGGGCATTCCGCGCAAGCCGTCGGTCAGCAGGCAGTATAGTACCACGCCAAGACTGCCGACTGCCATTGCGCTCAATGGTCCGAAGAAATAGCAGAAGACCGCCATGACCACATAACCCAAGCAGAGATAGTAGTTCTCAAACACAGGCGCCCGCACGCATAGCGCTAAGACAACAAACAGGGCGCAGCCCATCGCTGTACCACAGATTTTTTTGGTCGTGCTAAGCATATTCTATTCGCCTCCTTACGGAACCCTTGCCAACGAGGCGTTTTTGTAGGTCTCATCGTCCGTGACCTCCGAGATGAGCTTTAACTGCTTCGGGAATCTGATCTCGGCGTTTTCGTCGCTGAGTTCGATCTCGACGATTGCCCGATCCTGCCAGAACGGATAAATGTCAATTTCGAAGTATTGGTTGTCATAGGTTAGACAGTAGCGTGTTTTTCGAATTTGCCGTCGGCTCGTATCCGCCTCCATCAGGAGGGTGAGGTATTCCTCCTTGGAGAGCCGACGCTCGATTTCTACGCGCTTCAAGCCGCTGATGCTGCGCTTGACGGTTTTATAATAGACATAGCTTCCGTCCATACCGCGCTGGCGGACGCGAACCTCCTCGCTGTCCTGCGAGCGCAGATAAGTTTGTATGATCTCGATCCGTCTGCAATTCGGCGTGCTTTCCAGCCAGGCAATATCCGGATACTCGATCAGATACTTTCGCTCGATTTCCATTGGTTCCGGCTCGCCGAGGAAGGCGGCAATCTCCGCGATCAGACGCTTCATCTTTTCTTCAAAATCGGTGGAGTTGTCGATGATCCGAAGATGAGGGTGCCCGGTCCACGCGGCGATCAGCTTATCGTCCAGCGCGGCAGCCTGCGCAGGCGTCTCCGTGCGGGCGGTGTTGTTTGCGGTGGTATAGAACGCCTCAGCGCCCTTGGCGGCAGTGGTCAAATGGAATACGGCGTCGTAATTGTCCCGCAGCGCGACCTCGTCGTAATGCAGCTCCCGCAGCACGCAGGAGAATTCCAGCTCCGACATATATGCTTTGTTGTCCATTGCGCCGCGGTCGCATACGATGAGGATTTTCTCCTTTGCCATGGTTTCGGCAGCCTGACGGAACAGCTGCTCCTTCTCCATTTGGAGCTGGATCTGACATTTTTGATAGTCGGTATTTGTCCCGCAGGTCCACGGCGCGACGCCGCCGGAGATCAGCTCCGTGGCAGTTTCCGGGACGAACAGAACCGCGTAACCGCGCGCTGTAAACGCATTTTGAATCCAGCTCATTGCGGTCGTCTTTCCTGCGCAGGGACCGCCGGTAATGACGATCTTCGTAATTTCCGGACGCATTGCCTGCTCTCGCAAGGAAAGCATAGTTTCAATCGGCACATGAAACAGCGCCGAAAGCTTCCGAATTGCATTGGTAGATGGCTTTGTTTTTCCGTTTTCCCACTTTGATACCGCCTTGTTGGACACCCCGACGGCATCCGCGACCTCCTGCTGAGAAAGCCCCGCCTTTGTTCGCAGCGCATACAATTGATTTCCGAACGGATAGTCGTTCATGCACAGCACCTCCTGACAATGCTATTTTACCAAACGCTCCCTTTCCGGTCAACCGCTGCGATGTCGATTTTCGGTAGAAGATGATTTGACTATGGAAATATAACGAACTGCCATTGATTCGCTTCGTCGAGCGATTGCGTTTTACTTTGTGATATGGTATCATAGATTGTATCACTGTAGGTTTTACGCAATGAGAAATTCAAGGGAGGAAGCCGTTTATGGGAAGCTGGTTCTCAAATTTGAATGTGCGAAAAACGACAACTGTCGATGTGGAGCGACTGTGCGCCTATATCACAAATAAGATGGTCGCACAGCAATATATGCCTGCCTCGAAATCTGAAGCAGATTGTGGGTTTGCGGTGTTTACAGTGCAGGACTCGCAATGGATTACAGTCTGCACGGATGCGTTTTCTCTCGAAGAACCGTACAGCTTTTCCAAAGTAGGTACGCCTTTATCTTCGGAGCTTGGTACGGATGTCCTCGGTATTTCCTGCTTTGACAGTGATTTCCTCTACCTGAAGATTTTAAATGCAGCCGAAGGGCTCGACGCGTGGACGAGTGTCGGAAACATTGCGGAATTGGGTGCGGAAGGATGCAAAAACCTGTCTGCATGGGAGAATAAAGTGTCTGATTTTCCGCGTTTCCAAGCGGCTTTGGCTCGGCAGTATGTCTTTGCGGAGGAAGTTCTTACGGAAATTGAGGATTGCCTCTGCTTATCTAAAATACAGAGCATGTCATCGTTGGAATATTTGTCAGAAACGAATGCAGCGGATACCGCAGTATATATGTATTTTAAGCTACAGACTGAAACGGTGCACAGAGAACTGCCCAAGCTCGTGCAGGAAAGCTTCTCCCTAACGCCATGCTTTTTAGGAAAACCGAGTATTGTGACGGTGAATAATATCGGCGGCGAAAGCAGAGGAATGTCGGTCTATTTCATCGGTCCCTATGTGGAGCATGATGAAATTACTTTCCCTGAGGTTGGCTTTGTCAGAAATCGGGGAGGCAAAATGGAATGGCTTCCGTTTGTGCTGAAAAAAATACGGCTTACAGACGGACAATGGGCGTATTGCTATCATGATCCGATGATGCTGCTTCCGCCGAAGGTGGATAAAAGGCTGCCGCCGATGCAGTATTTTCGTGCAAGTCAGGAACGGAGCATTACCGTTCGCTTTGTTCCGCAAGGCAATGCAAGGAAGCTGCTGGACATTACCGTCGTTCTCGTACCTGATGAGAATCCGGAAGGGCAGAGCGCGTGGAATGTTTGGCACCAATTCGGCAGCAAGGCAGCATTCCTTGCCGAATATAACCAGATGAGGCAGCAATATCCGAATGCGAAAACTGAGTTGCTTCGCGAGGAAGATTTTGACTGACGGCGCAGATAAACGTTCCGCCGAAAATAGAAAGGCACAGGATTGTTTGGAGCCGAAGAAGAAAGAAGGAAAAATGGCATACAGTGAATTGATCAAGAATTTTGAAAAAGTGCGGGATTATATGCGCGAGTTTTATGTGTACGGCTTTAAACGGCGGGAGGAGTATGACACGAAGAGCGCGCGCAGCTATGATAACGAACGGCGCAGAGTGGAGAGCTGGTTGGGAGAGTATATGTCCTTCCGCCAGGACGCGAATGGGAAAAGCGTCTTTCTCTCCGTCGACAGCCGCGCGATCGGACATAATCCGCTGTACCGCGCGTTTAAGGCGAAAAGCTTTACGGACAACGATATCCTGCTGCACTTTTATATCCTCGATACTTTGGCGGACGGCAGCGCACATTCCGCGCATGAGATCATCGCGAAACTTGCGGAGTACCTGCTTGCCTTTGATACAGTCAAGGTGCTGGATGACTCGACTGTCCGCAAGAAGCTCAAGGAATATGAAAAGCTCGGTCTGCTCTGTGCGGAAAAGCAAGGGAGAGAGCTGACTTACCGGCTGCCTTCTTCCGAAATCAACTTGGAAAGCTGGAGGGAAGCTGCGGCGTTTTTTTCGGAAGCCGATCCGCTGGGTGTGGTAGGCTCGTTCCTGCTGGATAAGTTTGATTCGGTGCCGGAGTATTTCGGCTTTAAGCATCACTATATTTTGCACGCACTGGACAGTCAGATTCTCTGCACACTTTCCGAGGCGATCCGCGAGCAACGGCAAGCGGAGCTTCGTATTCGAAATCGTAGGGTTGGACAGGAGAAAATGCACTTTGTATATCCGTTGCGGCTCTATATCAGTACGCAAACAGGCAGGCAATATCTTCTTTCATGGCACTATGGACAGCGCAGGATGCTGTTTTTCCGTGTAGACAGCATTCACAGTGTAACGGTCGGAAAAAAAGAACCGGAGTATGCGCGTTTTGAGGGCTATTATGCAAAATTCCGTGAGCATCTCTGGGGCGTATCCGTCGGCGTAGATCATTCTATGGATCATTTGGAAATGACCCTCCATGTCGGAGACGGCGAAGGCTATATCGTGCAGCGTCTTGACCGCGAAAAGCGCAATGGACGCATTGAGATTGTAGACGAGCATACCTACCGTTTTGTGACCGATGTATATGACGCTTCCGAAATGCTTCCTTGGATCCGCAGCTTTATCGGGCGTATCGTCTCTCTGCAATGCAGCAACGCCTATGTCATGCGCACCTTCCAAAGCGATTTAAAGGAAATGCAGCGGATGTACGGAGGTGAAACGGATGCTCTTTAGCGAGATTTACAGCAGCTATTTCAATGTAGTTGCTGCCGTACTGACTGAGGCGGTCACAGGCACGCTGACGGAGGAACGGCTGACGGAACTGGTGCGCGAAAAAGCCTTTTCCGAGAGCGTCCTTTCCATCCCAGCAGCACTGAAAAGCGAGGACTGGGCGCTATTGACAAAGGACAGGAAGACGCCCCTGCAATACGCGCCGAAAATGCCGCTCAGCATGCTGCAAAAACAATGGTTAAAAGCGCTTTTGAATGACCCGCGTATTCGCTTGTTCAGTCCCTCCGAGAAGGGCATAGAAAATGTCGAGCCGCTTTATGGGAAAGACACCTTTGTGTACTTTGACCGCTATGACGACGCGGATCCCTACGACAGCCCTGTTTATATCCGAAATTTCCAAACGATTCTTTGTGCGCTGCGGGAGCGGCGGAAGCTTCGTGTGACCTTTGAAGCCGCCCACGGCAGGCGGCACAAATGGGTCTGCGTTCCGTACAAGCTGGAATACTCCGCAAAGGATGATAAATTCCGCCTGCTGACGGCGGAGCGGAATTCCAACACCGTAAATGTGGCGCGGATCGCCTCTTGCGAGTTGTTAGAACCGTATTCCCCCAAAGCGTTTCATGTGCCGGAGATAAAAAAGGACACATTGGTCATGGAACTGACGGACGAACGCAATGGGTTGGAGCGCGTCATGCTGCATTTTTCCCATTTTGAGAAGGAGACGGTACGGCTGGACGAGACGCATTATCGTCTGACGCTGCGTTACAGCCGCGAGGACGAGACGGAGCTTTTGATCCGCATTTTGTCCTTTGGGTCGGTACTAAAGGTGCTGTCTCCCGAAGGGATGGTGGCGCAGCTCCGACAGCGGCTGGAACGGCAGTTGGCATTACTGGAAAGCGAATATGCAAAGGTATAATTTTCAAGCTGCGGACTCTTTTCGGAGAGTTCGCAACTTTTTTTCCACGACTTTTCAGCTTTGATAAATATAATAAAGACAGAAAGCAAAAAGGAAGTGAATAACGATGCTTCTCACAATTACTTACATCGGAGAGAATGCCTGCGATTTGGGCTATCTCCTACATAAAAACCCCGCCAGACCTCAAGTGTTTGCGCTTGGGTTTGGCAAGGCGTATGTCTTCTATCCGAAGGCGGAGAAAAACGAATGTACTGCCGCGCTGCTGCTGGATGTGAATCCGATTGACTTGGCAAGAGGCAAGGTCGGCTCCGGTGTCGGCGGGCTGTTCGATTACATCAACGACCGTCCCTATGTCGCATCCTCCTTCCTCAGCACGGCATTGGCAAGAGTGTTCGGTACGGCGATGAGCGGGAGCTGCAAGGAAAGACCGGAGCTTGCCACTACGCCGCTTCATCTGAAGGCGCATATCACGAACCTGCCGTGCAGAGTCGACCGGGAGAAGGTGCTGCAAATTTTTGAGCCGCTTGGCTACACGGTGTCCTACACCGAGTCGGAATTGGACGAAACCTTCCCGCAATGGGGGAAAAGCGACTATTTGGATCTGACCTTGGAGGGAACCCTACGGCTTTCGGAGCTTCTGAATCACCTGTATGTTCTGATCCCCGCCTTTGACCGTCAAAAGCACTATTGGATGAGCGACGATGAGGTTGAAAAGCTGTTAACACACGGCGAGGGCTGGCTGAAGACACATCCGCAGGTCAAGTGGATCACCCGACGCTACTTTCACAGGCGTCAAAGCCTTGCCAACAGCGCGCTGCGGCAGCTTTTGACTGAGGAAGAGATTCGAAGCGCTACGGAGAGCACGCCGGAAAATGCGGAGGATGCACCGCCTGAGACAGAAAAGGAGGAAGACCCGACAGAGGAAACCCGGACAGCGAAACCGGCGGAACGGCGCGTCCCATTGAATGAGCAGCGCCTGAACGCAGTGGTCAATGCGGTACTCGACAGCGGGGCGCAAAGCGTCGCCGATCTCGGCTGCGGCGAGGGACAGCTTCTGGCAAGACTCTTGAACGAGAAAAGCATCACAAAGCTGCTGGGGATGGATGTCTCTACCTATGCACTGAAGCGCGCTGCTGACCGTCTGCATTTGGAGAGAATGCCTGAGAGCAGGAAAAACAAGCTGACCTTGTTCCAAGGATCTCTGACTTACCGAGACAAGCGCTTGGAGGGCTATGAGACGCTCTGTCTTGTGGAGGTCATCGAACATTTGGATCCGGATCGACTGCCTGCCCTTGTGCGCAATGTGTTTGCGTTTGCAAGTCCGAAGACAGTCATTGTGACAACGCCGAATGTGACTTACAACAAAAACTATACCGCCATGCCGGAGGGGACGCTTCGACATATCGACCATAGATTTGAGTGGACGAAGGAAGAATTCCAAGCATGGGCGGAGAAGGTCTGCCAAGGCTATCACTATACCGTGACCTTTACCGGCATTGGGCAGACGGACGAGAGCGGCAATACGCCGACACAGATGGGAGTGTTTTGTAAATGCGAATAGAGATACCGAACTTTTGCCTTGTCGCCCTGATCGGCGCGACTTCAAGCGGAAAATCTACCTTTGCGGCAAAGCACTTCAAGCCGACGGAGGTGCTGTCCTCCGACTATTTCCGCGGCTTGATCTCGGACGATGAAGGCGATCAAAGCTGCACGGCGGATGCGTTTGACGCCCTGTATTATGTGGCAAGAAAACGGCTGGATGCCATGAAGCTAACCGTGATCGACGCGACCAATGTGCAGGAGGCTGCGCGGAAGCAGGTGATCGCTTTGGCAAAGGAGGAAAACTGCCATTCTGTTGCCATCGTTTTTCACACGCCCGAGGCAGTCTGCAAGGCAAGAAATGCGGCAAGACCGGATCGAATGCTGCCGGAACGCGTGGTGCAGCGGCATTGCTCGGAGCTGCGACGTTCCCTCCGCACGCTGAAAAGAGAGGGCTTCCGTTTTATCTATGTTCTGAACTCGGTGGAGGAGATCGAAAGCGCTGAGATCGTGCGCATACCGCTGTGGAATGACAAGAAGGACGAGCACGGACCGTTTGATATCATCGGCGATGTCCACGGCTGTATGGCAGAGCTGTCTGAGCTTTTGGAAACGATGGGGTATCGCAAAAATGAGAAGGGGATCTACGCCCACCCGGAGGGAAGAAAGGCGGCATTCCTCGGCGATCTGTGCGACAGAGGCCCGCGCAATCTGGAGGTGCTGCGTACCGTGATGGGAATGGTTGCAAACGGCAGCGCGCTATGCGTCCCCGGCAATCATGATATTAAGCTGCTGCGCTGCCTGAGCGGGAAGAATGTGCAAATGACCCACGGGCTGGAGGCGACGGTCGCGGAGCTTGCGCAGGAGTCTGCGGAGTTCCGTGAGGAGGTCAAAGTCTTTTTGGACGGCTTGGTCAGCCACTATGTGCTGGATGACGGGAAGTTGGCGATTGCCCATGCCGGTGTCAAGGAGGCGTATCAGGGGCGCGGCTCCATGCGCGTCAGGGATTTTTGCCTTTACGGCGAGACGACCGGCGAGAATGACGAATACGGCTACCCGATCCGCTTGGACTGGGCGGAGGAATACCGCGGCAAAGCGATGGTCGTATACGGTCACGTGCCGCATCTTGCGCCGGCTGTCGTCAATCGAACCTATTGCATTGATACGGGCTGCGTTTTCGGCGGAACGCTGACGGCGCTGCGTTATCCGGAAAAGACCATTGTGAGCGTCCCCGCAAAGCAGGTCTACTACGCCCCCGTGAAGCCCTTGCAAAGCGATGCCGCAGAGGCGGGCGATACGCTGGAGATCAACGATGTGTGCGGTAAAATGCATATTCAAACGAAGCTGATGCCTGCCATTGATATCCGCGAGGAGCATACCGCGGCGGCGCTCGAGGTAATGAGCCGCTTTGCTGCCGATCCCCATTGGCTGATCTATCTGCCTCCGACGATGTCGCCCTGTGAGACGAGCAAGCTGCAGGATTATTTAGAGTATCCGACGGAAGCCTTCGAGTATTACCGCAAAAACGGGATTAACAGAGTTGTTTGTGAGAAGAAGCACATGGGTTCGCGTTGCGTGATCGTCCTTTGCCGCAACGCGGAGGCGGCGCAAAAGAGGTTCGGCGTGACGGACGGCAGCAGAGGCATTTTATATACCCGCACCGGACGGCGTTTCTTCTTTGAAACGGAAAAGGAAGCGGAAGTGCTGGAACGCTTGGACACAGTGTTGACAAAAAGCGGTTTTTGGAAGGACTTTCAGACGGATTGGGTCTGCCTTGACACGGAACTGATGCCGTGGTCGGAAAAGGCGCAGTTGCTGCTGCAAAAGCAGTATGCACCGGTCGGCGTAGCAGGAAAAAACGGACTGACTGAGGCAGTTGCCCAGCTCCAAGCCGCATGTGCGCGGGATATGACGCATTTTGCGGTGAATGCTTCCGCGTCGGGACAAAATGTCGATCTGCATGCCGTGCTTGCGAATTTTGCGCAGCGTAAGTCCTGCGTCGAGGGCTACATAGACGCTTACCGAGCGTATTGCTGGAATGTTGAGAGCGTGGATGATCTGCGTATTGCGCCCTTCCACCTCCTTGCAACCGAGGGGAAGGTCTATACTGAGCGTGAGCATGTTTGGCATATGGAGACGATCAAGCGCTATATGACCGGCATCGACCCCATCTTTATGGAGACAATGTACCATGTCGTCGAGGTGAACGACGCGCAGAGCGTACAGCAAGGCGTCGATTGGTGGCTGCAGCTCACCGGTGCGGGTGGCGAGGGAATGGTCGTCAAGCCCGACATCTATACGGCAAGAAAGGGCAACGAGCTGTTGCAGCCTGCGGTGAAGTGCAGAGGGCGGGAATATCTGCGCATTATCTACAGCCCGGAGTATACGCTGCCGGAGCACATGCAGCGCCTGAAAAAACGCAGCCTGCATCGGAAACGGCAGTTGGCTCTGCGGGAGTTTGCGCTGGGTGTGGAGTCCCTGGAGCGTTTTGTGAACAAGGAGCCACTGCACAGAGTCCACCAATGCGCGTTTGGTGTGTTAGCCTTTGAGAGCGAGCCGGTAGATCCACGACTTTAGGACTTGCAAAGAGAAATACGGGATGCTATACTTTGAGTAAGTTACATTTGAAATCGTAGGCAGCTCGTAGGGCACGCGGACTCGGCGTGCCGTCCGCGAAGCGGCAGACATGGAAAACAAGTAGATTTGTACATCGTTGGTAGTTC
This sequence comes from Faecousia sp., assembly GCA_051867015.1. Taxonomy (GTDB): domain Bacteria; phylum Bacillota; class Clostridia; order Oscillospirales; family Oscillospiraceae; genus JAZOXB01. Next base: position 12,041 of record JBJDYD010000051.1, read on the forward strand.
CTGCACCGGCGCGCCCTACGGATGCTATAGCGTTAAAAGGGGAGAGGTCTGTTGAAAATCGCTACCTATTATCTGAACGATCTAAACGCGCCGAAGCCCAACAAACCGACGCACATCGGCACGAATGTCTATCTCGAGTGGGACGGAAAGCTACTGCTCGAACGGCGGTGGGACTGCGGCGCGTGGGGACTGATCGGCGGACGGCTCAAAAACGGCGAACGATATACGCAGGGAATCGCGCGGGAAGTGCGCGAGGAGACGGGAATCTTTCTGCCCGAGAGTGCATTTACACAGGTGCGTGTGTGCGACGACGACCGCATCGCCGCTTATCGTGACGGAACGGTATGGCGCATGATTATCGTCCTCTTTCAAGCGGCGCTGCACGAGGAACCCCGGCTTGTCAAAAGCCGCGAATCCGGCGAGCTGCGCTTTTTCTCTCCGCAAGAACTGAAAGCACTTGAAATTGCGCCGACACACCGCGACCTCATTGAACAATGGAAGCCCTCACTCGGATAGTCGAGTGAGGGCTTCTGAAATTTGGGTATTTCATGAATGATAGGACGGGTGCAGCAATGAATGGCATTTCCGTGAAAGCTTCTGTAGAGGCAGATAAAAAAGCCTCCGATACGTCATTGCGAGGAGCGCAGCGACGCGGCAATCTCATGAGAAAAGTTTCGGATTAGCCGAAAACATGATATTTTGAATCATTCTGCGAGAGTGCACCCGCGAGGGGTACGCCGCATCCGTAACGCTCCTTCGTCACGAACGGCTGCGCAGCCACGACCCCTTCGGGGTCTCTAAATGACAAACTATCATTATTTAACAGCACCTACTAGTTTGTAACAATAAAAGTTGTGTATCTGCCTCTGTAGTAGGCAGTTAATCTAAAATACGAGCCTTT